>NZ_JBFSUL010000012.1:0-98747 GCF_041467395.1 Vibrio sp. 10N.247.310.98
GCCTTTACCTGCCGCAAGACCGTCAGCTTTCACTACGATAGGAGCGCCTTGCTCGCGAACGTAAGCGATAGCTGGCTCAATCTCAGTGAAGTTTGAGTAGTAACCTGTTGGGATATCATGACGAGCTAGGAAGTCTTTAGTGAATGCTTTAGAGCCTTCAAGCTGTGCTGCAGCTTGAGTAGGGCCGAAGATTGGCAAACCTACTTCGCGGAATGCATCAACCACACCGATAACCAATGGTGCTTCAGGGCCCACGATAGTCAGTTCGATTTTTTTATCTTGAGCAAACGCGACTAAACCAGCGATGTCTTCAACGCCGATGTTTACGTTCTCTAGTTTTGGCTCAAGTGCAGTACCTGCGTTACCTGGAGCGATGAATACTGTTTCAACGTTTGGGTTTTGTGCTGCTTTCCAACCTAGTGCATGCTCACGACCGCCGGCACCAATAATTAATACATTCATTTTATTTTACCTTTGATAGCTTCATCAGATTACCTATTTCGGCGTCAAACATGCTCACTTATAGTCATAAGCTCCGCGTGTTTTCCTTGAACTAGGCAATCTGATTTTGCTCTAAAAATTAAAATTTCTATTAACGTTGATGAGTAAAACGCCAACATTAATGAACGGTTAAACGAATAAAAAAGGCTCTAGGAAAACCTAGAGCCTATTCTGATTAGTGGCGGAAGTGACGCATGCCCGTAAAGATCATCGCCATGCCGTGTTCGTCTGCTGCTGCGATAACTTCGTCATCACGCATAGAGCCGCCCGGTTGGATAACACACTTGATGCCAGCCTCTGCAGCCGCGTCGATACCGTCACGGAATGGGAAGAATGCATCTGATGCCATCACACAGCCTTCAACCTGTAGACCTTCGTCTGCAGCTTTGATGCCTGCGATTTTCGCAGAGTAAACGCGGCTCATTTGGCCAGCGCCAACACCAATTGTCATGTCGCCTTTCGAGTAAACGATAGCGTTAGATTTAACGTATTTCGCTACTTTCCAGCAGAATAGAGCATCTTTCAATTCTTCAGCTGTAGGTTGGCGCTTAGAAACCACTTTAAGGTCATCTTCAGACACCATGCCTTGGTCGCGGTCTTGAACTAGCAAACCACCGTTAACGCGTTTAACGTCAAAGCCAGTTGTCTTCGTTGTCCACTCACCACACTCAAGTAGGCGAAGGTTTTTCTTAGCCGCTACGATTGCTACTGCTTCAGCAGAAACTGATGGTGCAATGATAACTTCAACGAATTGACGCTCAGTGATAGCCGTTGCTGTTGCAGCGTCTAGCTCACGGTTGAAAGCGATGATGCCGCCAAATGCAGAAGTTGGGTCTGTTTTGAATGCACGGTCATAAGCTTCTAGGATGTCTTCACCTAGTGCAACACCACATGGGTTAGCGTGCTTAACAATCACACATGCTGGCTGGTCGAACTCTTTCACACACTCAAGTGCTGCATCAGTGTCAGCGATGTTGTTGTAAGAAAGGGCTTTACCTTGAATTTGGCGAGCAGTAGATACTGACGCTTCTTCAGGGTTTGCTTCAACGTAGAATGCGGCTGCCTGGTGGCTGTTCTCACCGTAGCGCATGTCTTGTTTTTTCTCGAACTGTTGGTTGAACGTGCGAGGGAATTTGCTCTTGTTTTCAGGAGAAGGTTCGTCACCTTCTTTGTTCTCACCGTAAGATGGAACCATAGTGCCGAAGTAGTTTGCGATCATGCCGTCGTAAGAAGCGGTGTGCTCGAATGCTGCGATAGCGAGGTCGAAGCGAGTCTCTAGTGTTAGAGATTTATCGTTCGCGTCCATTTCAGCGACAACGCGCTCGTAGTCGTGTGTGTTAACAACGATAGTCACGTCTTTGTGGTTTTTCGCTGCAGAGCGAACCATTGTAGGACCGCCGATGTCGATGTTCTCAACAGCGTCAGCAAGAGTACAACCTTCTTTAGCAACGGTTTCTGCGAATGGGTATAGGTTTACAACAACCATATCGATAGGGTTGATACCGTGAGTTTCCATCACGTCATCATCTTGGCCACGACGGCCTAGAACACCACCATGAACTTTTGGGTGCAGAGTCTTAACACGGCCATCCATCATTTCTGGGAAACCAGTGTAGTCAGATACTTCTGTAACAGAGATGCCTTTTTCAGCAAGCAGGCGAGCAGTGCCACCGGTAGATAGGATATCTACACCACGGTTAGCAAGAGCTTGTGCAAATTCAACGATACCAGTTTTGTCTGATACGCTGATTAGAGCGCGGCGAATTGGACGAGCGTTATTCATGCTTCCATCTTCCTCAAATTCATGGGGTTAAAATAAAGATATTTGCCAAAAAAGAACTTGTTTCTATCTTCTTAGCGTGGATTATCTTAGATACCAGTAAGAGATAAAATAATGGCCAGTTTTGGTAAAGACCTTTTGGGTTAGTCTTATGATTAAGCTATAAGATAACCAACTCCAAATTTGATGGCGCAGATTCTAACTAATTTATTACAAAAAAGCTCGCGCAATCGTTTGGCATCTCAAGATTAATTATGAAAAGTGCCATTTCAGCCTGAAAGTAACGATAAGGTTAATTGTGGAATGGACGAAACAGTAGGAAAAAACATGTTTCAGATCGGTGAATTAGCGAAGCGATGCGGTGTGACAGCCGATACCTTGCGATTTTATGAGAAGAATAACCTGATCGCGCCAGCCAGTCGCAGTGAGTCGGGCTATCGCCTATATGATGAAAATAACCAGAAACAGGTGACGTTTATTCTCAAATCTAAAGCGTTGGGGCTGAGTTTGGACGAGATTAAAGAATTGCTTGAGATTCGCCTCGAGGCCACACAGCACAGTTGCGCTGAAGTGAAGTCGATTACCTCAGCAAAATTAGAGATGATTGATGAGAAGATCACTGAGTTAACTAAGATTCGCACCGCACTTAAGAAGATTAATGATGCGTGTTGCGGCCACGTAGACGACGATGCAAGCCATTGTTCGATTCTGGCAGCCTTGGATTCCGCAAACGTCGACAAAGGGCGCTGTTGTCGCACTGGAGAGTAATCAGCCACTATCACGGATCGACAAGCCAAAAAAAAGCCAAACTCAACAATGAGCTTGGCTTTCAATTCAATAAATTACGAAAGAACGATTAGTTCATGCCGTATTTTTTAAGTTTCTTGCGAAGAGTACCGCGGTTAATACCCATCATGGTTGCTGCGCGAGTTTGGTTACCGCGAGTGTACTGCATGATAGTGTCTAGTAGTGGCTGTTCAACTTCAGCTAATACTAATTCGTATAACTCGCTGACTTCTTGACCGTTTAATTGAGCAAGGTAATTTTTCAATGATGCTTTAACTGAGTCACGTAGTGGCTTCTGCGTGATTTGGTCTTGTGATGTAACTGTAGTTACTGTCAATGCTTCTGAAGTCAGATTTTGTTCGAACATATTCGGTCTAGCTCTTCTCGTAATTATGGTGCAACGTTATCAAAAAAACCTTCTAGCGCTTCAAGCTGCAGATCACCTGCTTCGAATGCGTTGAAGGTACGGCGAAACTCACTCGCTTGTTCATGTTCTTTTAGATACCAACCCACATGCTTACGAGCGATGCGAGGGCCTAAAAACTCTCCATAAAATTCATGTAGAGCGTGCACATGACCAAGCATGATGTCTTTCACTTCCGAAATCGGGAGTGGGTCCATCGTGGTGCCGTTTTCCAAATAGTGTAGGATTTCGTTAAAAATCCAAGGACGTCCTTGGGCAGGTCGACCTATCATTAAAGCATCAGCGCCGGTGTACTCCAGCACAAACTTCGCTTTTTCCGGACTATCGATATCACCGTTAGCGATAACCGGAATAGATACTGCTTGTTTCGCTGCTTTAATGTGTTTGTATTCTGCCTCACCTTTGTACATACAAGCGCGAGTTCTTCCATGGAGCGCAAGAGCTTGTATGCCGCAGTCTTCGGCTATTTTCGCGATTTGGACACAGTTTCTATTGTCTGTATCCCAGCCTGTGCGCGTTTTCAACGTTACTGGAACGTCGACAGCATTTACCACCGCTTTCAGAATGTCTTCAATGAGTTCTGGATGCTGCAGTAAAGCTGAGCCCGCAAGCTTCTTATTCACTTTTTTGGCTGGACAACCCATGTTGATATCGATGATTTGCGCACCGTTATCGACATTAAATTGAGCAGCCTCGGCCATAAGCTGTGGATCTGCACCAGCGATTTGTACTGAACGAATGCCCGATTCGCCTTCATGTACCATACGCTGCTGAGACTTTGACGTTTTCCAAACTTTCGGATTGGAGGACATCATTTCACTGACTGCCATCCCCGCACCGTAGCGAAGACACAACTCACGGAATGGTCTATCCGTTACGCCAGCCATAGGAGCGACGATTAGATTGTTCTTAAGTTGATAATTTCCGATTTTCAAAAATGTCATCACAGTTCTGTACCAGCAAGGGCGCGCATTTTACGCATTTTTTCGCTGCGTGAAAAGACTAATATTTGAGCATTTACAATTTGTTTTTGTAATTTGTTTAAATTTCAGTCAATTAGCGCCCAAAGTCTTGTCTAGCCTTGCTTGCGACCTGAGATTCGACACCATTCTTGTTGTTCGATGATCGGATCAATGTGAAGCTCATCACGATAATAAGTGGCAACATCTTCTGCTTGTGTATCTAAAACACCCGACATCGCAAGTACACCATTTGGCTTAACTAGGCCCTTGATGATGCCAGAAAGGTCGCGTAATGGACCCGCAAGAATGTTGGCAACAACAACGTCTGCTAGCAAACCTTCCGGTTGATCTTGTGGCAAGAACACCTCTAGTTGCTCAGCAACGCCATTGCGTTGTGCGTTGTCTTTTGATGCAAGCAGAGCTTGAGGATCAATGTCGATCCCGATAACTTTTGCTGCGCCTAGTTTGATCGCAGCGATCGCTAGGATGCCTGAGCCACAACCGAAGTCGATCACGGTTTTGCCTGCAAGGTCTAAGCCTTCAAGCCACTCAAGACACAATGCCGTTGTCGGGTGAGTACCTGTACCAAATGCAAGGCCAGGGTCTAGCATTACGTTAACAGCGTCAGGTTCAGGGATATCGCGCCAGCTAGGGCAGATCCATAAACGCTCACCAAACTTCATTGGGTGGAAGTTGTCCATCCATTCACGCTCCCAATCCTTGTCTTCAATTTGCTCTACTTTATGAGCAAAGTCTGCAGGGAACATGTTGCTTGCTTTAATCTGCGCTAGAACGACACCAGTATCAGTCTCAGCGTCGTAAAGCGCGAGAATGTCAGTATCACCCCAAAGGCGAGTTTCGCCTGGCAGAGGCTCAAATACAGGGGTATCTTGTGCATCCAGGAAAGTTACAGAAAGAGCACCTGTCTCTTCCATTAACATGTCGCCGATTTGTTCGGCATTTTCATTGGTAGCATTAAGCTTGATTTGAATCCAAGGCATGGCTGCATCTTCTATATGAGAAAAATTGGATGGCGAGTCTAGCAGAAAATATGAGCAAATTCACCAAAACCCCACGGAATATAATGGGGATTAAAGATTGATTTTTTCGGCGGTTCAAAAACAAAAATGCTCACCGAAGTGAGCATTTTGACTGTTCTTAAACGAACGGATTATGACAAACCAAGTTTCTTCTCAAGGTAGTGGATGTTTGCACCACCGTGTTGGAAGTTTTCGTCGTTCATAATAGACAGTTGAAGCTCAGTATTAACGTTAATACCTTCAACAATCATTTCACCCAATGCGTTCTTCATACGAGCGATAGCAACATCACGGTTCTCACCGTAAGTGATCAGCTTACCAATCATTGAATCGTAGTGTGGTGGCACTGTGTAACCCGTGTAGATGTGAGATTCCCAACGTACGCCCATGCCGCCTGGTGCGTGGAAACGTTCAATCTTACCTGGTGAAGGTAGGAAACGAACTGGATCTTCAGCATTGATACGACATTCGATTGAGTGGCCACGCAGCTTAATGTCATCCTGAGTGAATGATAGAGGCTGACCAGCTGCAATACGTAGCTGTTCTTTCACTAGGTCGATACCCGTTACCATTTCAGTAATCGTGTGTTCAACCTGGATACGAGTGTTCATTTCGATGAAGTAGAATTCACCGTTCTCGTATAGGAATTCAAATGTACCTGCACCGCGGTAACCGATCTCAATACATGCACGAGTACAACGTTCGCCAATGTACTTACGCATCTCTTCAGTGATACCTGGAGCTGGCGCTTCTTCCACAACTTTCTGGTGACGACGTTGCATTGAACAGTCACGCTCACCTAGGTGGATAGCATTACCTTGGCCATCTGCAAGCACTTGTACTTCAATGTGACGTGGGTTTTCTAGGAATTTCTCCATGTAAACCATGTCGTTGTTGAAACATGCTTTTGCTTCAGCACGAGTCATCGCGATAGCTTCTGTTAATTCTGCTTCAGAACGAACAACACGCATACCACGACCGCCGCCGCCGCCAGATGCCTTGATGATAACTGGGAAGCCAATGCGTTTAGCGTGCGCTTTGTTTTTTGCTTCGTCGTCGTCAAGAGGGCCGTCAGAACCTGGTACACAAGGTACGCCAGCTTTCTTCATTGACGTGATAGCTGACACTTTGTCACCCATCATGCGAATGGTTTCAGCTTTAGGGCCAACGAAGATAAAGCCACTGCGCTCTACCTGTTCTGCAAAGTCTGCATTTTCAGATAGGAAGCCGTAGCCAGGGTGAACAGCTACTGCACCTGTAACTTCAGCTGCGCTGATGATACGAGGGATGTTTAGGTAGCTATCGATACCACGAGCTGGACCGATACAAATGGTTTCGTCTGCAAGCAGTACGTGCTTAAGGTCACGGTCAGCAGTTGAGTGAACCGCTACCGTTTTAATGCCAAGCTCTTTACATGCACGCAGAATACGTAGTGCAATCTCACCACGGTTCGCGATTACTAATTTATCTAACATAATGAGTGCTCTCTATTATTCGATAATTACTAGAGCTTGGTCGAATTCTACTGGTTGACCGTCTTCAACTAGGATAGCTGTTACAACACCAGATTTATCAGCTTCGATTTGGTTCATCATTTTCATTGCTTCAACGATACATAGCGTTTCGCCAGCAGTTACAGATTGACCAACTTTAACGAATGGTTTTGCGTCTGGGCTTGGAGCGCCGTAGAAAGTACCAACCATTGGAGAAAGAACTTGGTGACCAGCTGGAACTGCAGGAGCTGCTGCTTCTGCTGCTACAGGTGCCGCCGCAGGAGCTGCTGCCGCTACAGGTGCTGGAGCAGCTGCATATTGAACAGGTGCTACAGGTGCAGTGCTGTTACGACTGATTCGTACTGACTCTTCACCTTCAGAGATTTCTAGCTCAGAAATACCAGACTCTTCAACCAATTCGATTAGCTTTTTGATTTTGCGAATATCCATTGTTTCTTTCTCTTTATCTGTTAATTGAACTTACTCTATGACTGAGTAGGTTAGTAATAGTTCGTTGTTTATGTTTACTTTGAGTTGAGCTTGCTGAGCGCAGCGGTCAAAGCAAATTGATAACCTTGGGCACCTAAGCCACAAATCACACCTTCTGCTTTATCAGATAGGTAAGAGTGGTGACGGAATGGTTCACGCGCGTGAACATTCGATAGATGAACCTCAATAAATGGTATGGCAACGCCAAGTAGTGCATCACGCAGTGCCACACTGGTATGTGTAAAGGCTGCTGGGTTGATAATAATAAAATCAACATTTTGATAAGCACTATGGATAGCTTCAATCAGTTCGTACTCACGATTTGACTGTAAGTGAGATAGCTCAACATCGTGTGCTTTCGCTTGCTCGGTCAGTGAGCTAATAATCTGGTCAAGTGTTTGAGAACCGTAGTGTGCGGGCTCTCTAAGGCCTAACAGGTTAAGGTTTGGGCCATTTAAAACTAGAATGCGAAACTTTGTAGACATCGTGGGGCTATCTTCCTTTATCGTGTTTACGAACGTGAATGTTGCCATTTTATTGAAAATTTGCGGTTAATTTCCAGTGAGAAAAACCCAAATTTAAAAATTAGAACCAGATTATAGCTAATTCAGCGCAAATCGCAGCAATTTACTGGTCTAATCTCCTATTGATACAGCTTGGAATTGTTACCAACTTAACAAAAAAGCGTCTTAGCCTTAATTTGGGGCGGGATATTTGAGATCAAGATCAGCCATAAAAAAACCGCCACATAGGTGACGGTTTAGAAAGTGCTGTTTTAAACAGTGATTAGCTGCTGTGACTGGTTGCTTATGCCAGTTCTGCTTTCTCGGCAATCAGCTTATCAACCACACTTGGGTCGGCCAGTGTCGAGGTATCACCTAGGTTACCTGTATCGCCAGTCGCGATTTTACGCAGGATACGACGCATGATTTTACCCGAACGAGTTTTTGGTAGAGAGTCGGTCCAGTGCAGTACATCTGGCGTTGCAATTGGGCCAATCTCTTTACGTACCCAGTCTTTTACTTCTTTATGAAGCTCTGCGGTTGGGAACTCACCATCATTCAGCGTGATGTAAGCGTAAATCGCTTGGCCTTTAATATCATGAGGGATGCCCACAATCGCGGCTTCTGCAATCTTATCGAACGCGACTAGAGCCGATTCAATCTCAGCAGTACCCATACGGTGACCTGATACGTTAAGTACATCATCGACACGCCCCGTAATCCAGTAGTAACCGTCTTCATCACGACGAGCGCCGTCACTGGTGAAGTACATGCCTTTAAAGGTCGAGAAGTAAGTCTGTTCGAAGCGGTCATGATCGCCATGAACGGTACGCATTTGGCCTGGCCAAGAGTCAAGAATCACTAGGTTGCCGTCTGTTGCACCCTCAATGATGTTACCCATGTTATCAACCAGTGCCGGTTGCACACCGAAGAATGGACGAGTTGCAGAGCCCGGTTTCAGGTCTGTTGCGCCTGGTAGCGGTGCAATCAAGATACCGCCCGTTTCTGTTTGCCACCATGTATCAACAATTGGAGATTGCTCATTACCGATTGTTTTGTAGTACCACTCCCACGCCTCTGGGTTGATAGGTTCACCCACTGAGCCCATGATTCTTAGGCTGTCACGAGAAGTACCTTCAACGGCTTCATTGCCTTTCGCCATCAATGCACGAATAGCCGTTGGCGCCGTATAAAGAATATTAACTTGGTGCTTATCGACCACTTCGCTCATGCGGCTGGTGTTCGGGTAATTT
This sequence comes from Vibrio sp. 10N.247.310.98, assembly GCF_041467395.1. Lineage (NCBI taxonomy): Bacteria > Pseudomonadati > Pseudomonadota > Gammaproteobacteria > Vibrionales > Vibrionaceae > Vibrio > Vibrio sp. 10N.247.310.98. The sequence goes on from NZ_JBFSUL010000012.1 coordinate 9,232, forward strand.
GGCACGCCTTCAAACAGAATCGTTTTTGCGCCATTAGCAAGCGGTCCGTAAACAAGATATGTGTGACCGGTAATCCAACCCACATCGGCTGTACACCAGAAAGTCTCGCCTTCTTGGTAATCGAATACGTATTTGAAGGTCATCGCAGCATAAACAAGGTAGCCACCTGTGGTGTGCATAACGCCTTTAGGTTTACCTGTTGAGCCTGACGTATAAAGGATGAATAGTGGATCTTCTGCGTTCATCTCTTCTGGTGGGCAATCTGCAGATACATTAGCAATAGCATCGTGCCACCACACATCGCGATGTTCGTGCCATGCCACATCACCGCCAGTGCGTTTGAATACAACAACCTTCTCGATGTTTTTCACTTCAGGGTTCGTCAGTGCTTCATCGACATTCTTTTTCAGTGGAACAGCACGGCCGCCACGCACGCCTTCATCGGCAGTGATAACGACTTTAGAATTTGAATCGATAATACGACCAGACAGTGCTTCTGGTGAGAAACCACCAAATACGACTGTGTGAACCGCACCGATACGGGTACACGCCAGCATGGCTACTGCCGCTTCTGGCACCATTGGCATGTATAAACAAACCACATCACCTTTGCGCACGCCTTGCTCTTTTAGAGCATTCGAAAACAGGCACACTTCTTTATGCAGTTCATTAAAAGTTAGAGTTTTATCATCTGCCGGGTCATCGCCTTCCCAGATGATAGCGACTTCATCACCGCGCTCAGCAAGGTGGCGGTCGATACAGTTAGCCGAAACGTTAAGCGTGCCATCTTCAAACCAGCGAATATCAATGTGGCCAGGGTCGAAAGAAGTGTTTTTTACTTGTGTGAAAGGTTTGATCCAATCAACGATTTTTCCGTGTTCACCCCAAAAGCCTTCAGGGTCAGAAACAGATTGCTGGTACATGGCTAGGTAAGTGTCATTATCCGCGTGTGTGGTTGATTTAATATTTTCTTTTACCGGATAAACGTGGGCTTCACTCATTGCATCTCTCCTTGTGCCTACATTCCTAATGAACTGGCAACTTCCTTTGTGTTCAGTTTCTAGGTCTATTACAGAACCGTCTTTGTGTTATCACTCTCGGCTAGGACGGCGATTTCCACAATTAGACTTTAGGATGAGACGCTGCTTTTCACTTACAAAATAGCGAGTTAAGTTCAATTTTGAGATGTTGCTCTCTATGTGAAGCGCCAGTGGTTGAATTAAGAATAAGAAGAGTTGAAACGGGGAAGGTCACCATGTTTCAGGCGCACAAAGATCAGCGCAGCGGAGATAGCGTCTTGTAATGCATCATGTTTATTGACCGGGATAGGTAAATCGAGTTGGCGACAGATGGCGTCCATACTGAGATCAAAATAGGCATTGGGCAGCTGTCTTTCGAGTTTGTCTTGATAGAGTTGGCTCACTTCGACTAATCGGTTAGGCAGTGGAAATCCAAGCTGTTTTAAACAGGCGCGGTCGAGAATTTTTTTATCATAGCGGATGTGATAGCCGACTAAAGGACGATTTCCAATGAAGTTCAGTAGCTCGATTAAAGCCTGTTTTTCTTCGATGCCGTGCTTTAGATCTTGATGACGGATACGGTGGATTTTTATTGAATTGCAATCGAGCGATTGGGGGGCGCGCAACCGGACTTCAAAAGGTTGGCTGGTAATGATTCGGTTACCGATGATCTTGGTCGCGGCAATGGTAACTAATTCTGCCTGATTGGGATCTAGGCTGGTGGTCTCACAATCGAGCGATACATATTCATGATCAATAGGCGCAGTAAACAGAGGCTGATAGAGGGAGCCTTTGAGCTTGTGATGCCAGTAATAGCGAACCAACCTATTCATCGTTCAATGCCTAATCCCGTATCTGATAGTGGTAGCCGAGCCATTGCTTGAATTTCTTCACCACGTGCAGGCTATGACGAAGCAGATCCCTGTCTGCTCGTTCCATCAGTTTGACGTTAATCTTGTTGCTGCTGTGCTGCTGAGAAAGCCTTTGGGCTAAGCGCCACTTAAAGAATTGCTTGAGTGCTTCACTGAGATTATCGGCAGTACTTTGCTCTAATACTTTCTTGCTGACCAGCTGCTCAATGCGTTCGAAGGTGTTGTTGACCGTGACACCATGTTCTAGGCAAAGCGCTCTCACACCATGCACGATAGGGAAAATACCGCCTTGTTTGATATCGAGTCCGGACTTGGATTGCTTCACATTACCAAACAGGGTCAGGGGAACTGAGAAGTTCAGCGCCGGGCGGCAGAACTCCGTCAGAATCAATTCTTGTCCGAGCATTAAATCACTGAGGTGCTGCTTTACAGGTTTTAATAACTCTCTATTCCCCGCTACTGCGTGTGCATCTGCCATGATCGCGATATCCATCACGGTGTCTGGCGTGGCTTTTTTTACCCAATGGGTAAGGGTTTGTTTCCACTCTTGCTCTGAATGCACCCATTTCGGATTGTTGACCATCACGTTGCCCGGGCACAGTGGGTAACCCAATTGTTGAAGGGTATGAGTGAGGTCGTTCATGGCACTTTGGCATTGATGCCACTCCAAGCCATCTTGAATTATGAGCGCGTTGTCTTGATCGGTTTTGAGAATTTGTTCCCCACGGCCTTCGGAACCCAACACGATTAGGCAGCAATGACTATGCAGTGCAGGTGGGATCACCAACTCAAAAGCCTTCTCTATGATCTGTTCGTTGACCGCAGAAATCAGCTCCATGATAAAGCGTGTGCGAATCCCATTACTGAGCAAGCTCTCGACCAGTTGACGTTGTTTGTTGGATGCCATTGCCAATTCTTCAACGCTGGTGGCGCGCGCAATACGCAAAGTAAGAACGTGGGAGTGTGTGGAGAATGCACTGAGAATCTGTGTCATATCCACCATGCCGACCGCATTTTTACCATCACAAACCATCAACCTTTTTACTCGATTTCTGGTCATGGTAATCATGGCGTTAAATAAGAAATCGCCTTGGTTCACGTGCATCACCGGAAACGTTGCGATCTCACCGACAGGCGCATCCAGTGTGAAATTATCGAGCATCACAGCATGCAATAAATTGGTTCGAGTGACGATTCCATACGACAAGGAACATGATGATCCAAAAGCTTTTGGATCATTATGTTCCAAATGGACTAGGGCCGAGTCTAACCCTTGTTCTTTAAGGGTTTGAGTGACTTGGTTGATCGGTTGGTTTGGTTCAAGTATCAGTGGTGGGTGATAGATAGAGTCATCCACTTTGGTTAATATAAACTCGGCAAGATTCTGTTGCTGCTGGGCGGCTTCTATCAAAGCTTTTCGTGTTGATAGGTTGCTATCAAAGTAGGCAGCGAATTGGCCATTGGCGTGGTAAAGCTCAAGAAAAATATCGGTGGGCAGCAGATAACTTAATGTATCTTCGAGTGCGATATATTGGTGTTTGGTGTGGGGTTCAAACTGGCTGCGGACATCAAAAATATCGTCATTGGCATAGTGTGCGTAAATCTCACCATCACTGCTCGCGCGCTCTTCAACAGCTCCTTTGATCAAAATATGCAGGTGTCGGCTCGGCCTTTCAGCTTCCAGTATCACTTCTTGAGAGCGGTAATACACCACGTCTAATGAAGAGCGAAGCTTCAACTGTTCGGCGTCGGACAGGCTATCGAAGGGCGGGTGCTGCATATTAAATTTGTCAGGCATAAGCATCACAAGAAGAAATGGGAGTCTTTAATCAGTCTGACAAAATACCAGCGAAGCTCCAGACGACTTTAGTCTAAATGCGAGTATGAGTATTGATGAGCGTGAAATCTCTTGTTGAAATGCGATATCCAGACCCATTGAATATGGGAATACTATCCCAGTAATAATTCCCTTTTTCATCGTATGCGAGATAGGCATAATTGGTGCTGCCTTTTTCCGCACACTTTATAGGTCATTTATGTTTAGCCCTTCACCCTATGGCTGGATCTCTCAGTATTTTCTTGGTTTCTTTTTTGCGTATGGCGTGTATTTGCCATTTTGGGCGTTGTGGTTTGAAGACCAAGGCGTGTCTGCTGGTGATATTGGCGTATTGATTGGTATCGGCTTTGCGACTCGTTGTGTGGCCAACTTAGTGATTACGCCGCGTATCCATAAAGTGGAACACTTGATGCCAGCGCTACGCTGTTTGAGTTTCGCTGCGCTGCTGTTTGTCGGTTTCCACTTCTTCACCGGTGGCAGCTTTATACTGATGTTGTTGGCAACGGTACTGTTTAACCTCTGTTGTGGGCCGATCATTCCTCTTTCTGATGCGATGGCTAACCATTACAGTCGTTTGAAAATGCTCGACTACGGCCGAACTCGTCTTTGGGGATCAATTGCCTTTATCGCAGGTTCAACGGTTGTTGGCTATTTGGTGGCACAATTCGGCACTGACATGATTTTGTATACTGCGCTTGCCGGTGTGTTGCTGTCATTGATTCTTGCGATGAGAAACCCCAATGTGATGCCAGTAACACAATCTGAGCAACAAGCGGCGCGACCAAAACTAGGTGAACTGCTGCGTGAGTCGTCAGTGGTAAAGTTTTTAGCCTTGATGGCGCTGCTGCAAGGTAGTCATGCGGCTTACTACAGTTTTAGTGCGATTTATTGGAAAGAAGCGGGTCACTCAGAAGCTATCATCGGTTATTTGTGGAGTTTAGGTGTTGTTGCTGAAGTGGCCGTATTTGCTCTGAGTAAGCGATTATTCTCAGGCTGGTCACTGCGTACTTTGTTTGTCGTCGCGGCTATTGGGGTGATGGCGCGTTGGGGTATAACCGCATCAACCACGGCGATTTTTGCACTGGTGATGGTGCAGTTGCTGCACGGTGTGACATTTGCCATGGCACACATCGCCGCGATTCAATACATCCAATCTGAAGAACAAAACAAGATGGTTGCGCTACAAGCCCTGTATAACGCGATTCCATTAGGTGCCTTTATTGCACTGATGACCACCTTAAGTGGTTGGGGTTATGAGCTTTGGGGCGCAAATATCTTCTGGGGCATGGCTGCAATGGGTGCACTTGCTCTGTTCATTAAGTTGGATGAAAGAAGTTCAGTGGTTGAGATTAATCAATCAGATTCGGAACAGTCAGAATCTCACAGCAAATGCTGATAATTAGAGTCTAAAGCACAGAATTTAAGCGATGCGATTGAGTTAATCACCCATCCTTAGTTAAATGAAACCTCTCCCTTATGGAGAGGTTTTTTTATGGATGAAAAAAGGGTTTTCAATGCAAGGATGGATAGTAATTCCAGTCTCTTTAGCCTACTTGGGCGTGTTATTTCTGATCGCTTGGTATGGAGACAGGCAGGTTCGTTGGCTATCGCGTTGGCGCCCGTGGATCTATAGCCTTTCGATTGCCGTGTATTGTACCTCTTGGACCTTCTATGGAACGGTCGGGCAGGCGAGTAACAACCCTTGGTCTTTTTTACCCATTTACCTCGCCCCGATTCTAGTCTTTACACTAGGCTGGCGGATCTTGGCGCGGCTGATCCTGATTGCGAAGCGGGAACATATCACCTCCATTGCCGACTTTATCGCGGCTCGTTATGGAAAATCTCAGGGCTTAGCGGTGGCGGTGACGGTTATCGCCGTGGTTGGTATCCTTCCTTATATTGCTCTGCAACTGCGTGGTATTACCATGGGGTTGGATATTGTTGCACCCAACCTAGCGGCTGACTTCGGTTATCAGGACTATCATGTGTCTTGGTTTGTGGTCGGTGCTTTGGCTATTTTCACCATGCTGTTTGGTACAAGACACATTGATAACACAGAGCATCACCGTGGCATGATGATGGCGGTGGCGTTTGAATCCATCGTTAAGCTCGCGGCATTCCTGATCGTTGGCCTATTCATCATGTATCTGGCGATGAGCAGCGACAAGATCGACTTGCTTGATGTGGCGGCTTCCACCTACGAATCACCCAATATTCCGACCTTAATTATTCATACCGTTTTAACCATGTTGGCGATTGTCTGTCTGCCACGCCAGTTCCATACCATGGTGGTAGAGAACGAACGTCCTCAAGACCTGCATACCGCTCGTTGGTTGTTTCCGCTTTACCTGATTTTGATGGGACTGTTCGTGCTGCCAATTGCTTGGGCAGGACAAGGACTACTTACTGGTATGCCAGCGGATACCTATGTGATCAGTGTGCCAATGTCAGAAGGCGCTAATCACATTGCCTTGCTGGCTTTCCTTGGTGGTACGTCTGCGGCAAGTGGCATGGTGATAGTGTCGACCATCGCCTTGGCGATCATGGTGTCGAATGATTTAGTGATGCCATTGTTACTGCGCCGTATGCGCCTAACTCAAAGAACCCATCGACACTTTTCTGGCCTGCTATTGGTGATTCGCCGCGGGCTAATTTTACTGCTGTTACTGGGTGCTTGGCTGTTTTATCAGGCGCTCGATACCATCCATTCACTGTCAGCGATTGGCTTTCTTTCCTTTGCTGCGATTGCTCAATTCGCGCCAGCACTTATTGGTGGTTTGTACTGGCGCCCGGGTAACCGCAAGGGCGTGTATGTCGGCTTAATGGTGGGCTCGTTGATTTGGCTGATTACCTTGATGAGCCAAACCAGCATGTTGGCTGGCGACAGTGACAGTAACCTTTTACTGTGGATTATCACGCCGCCAGAACTGCTCAGTAGCTGGAATATCAGCAGTTCAAACTGGGGCATTGTGCTGAGTATTGTACTTAATACCTTGTGCTATGCCGTGGTTTCGATGACGACTCGCCCAAGCCTAAGTGAGCGCTTACAATCAGCAGCATTTGTTGGCACGCCGCTGCCTGAAAACGAGAATATCAGCCTTTACCAGAACCGAGTGACGGTCGCTGAATTAGAGATGCTGGCGTCGCGTTTTGTGGGTCGCAAACGTGCGAAAAGTGCCTTACACAGCTATTGGCAACAACACGGTCAGCCGCTGCTTCCTAATCAACAAGCGCCTGCAAGTCTGATTCGACACGCAGAGCGCGTGCTCGCCGGAGTATTCGGTGCTTCGTCTGCTAAGTTAGTACTTACTTCCGCTTTACAGGGAAGAAACATGCAGCTTGAAGAAGTCGCGACCATCGTGGATGAAGCTTCGGAACTGTACGACTTCAGCCGTGGTTTACTGCAAGGCGCGATTGAACATATTGGCCAAGGTATTGCAGTAATCGACAAACAAATGAGGCTGGTGGCGTGGAATCAACGTTACTTAGAACTGTTTGAGTTCCCTGCTGGCTTGATTCAGGTTGGTCGACCCATTTCAGATGTGATTCGTCATAATGCTGAACAAGGTTTGTGTGGCCCGGGTGACCCGGAAGATCACGTTCGCCGCCGTGTTTATCACCTTGAGCAAGGAACACGACACACCTCTTCTCGTATTCGTCCTGATGGTCGAGTGATTGAGGTGCAAGGTAACCCAATGCCAAGTGGTGGTTTTGTGATGAGCTTTACCGACATCACGGTATTCCGACAAGCAGAGCAAGCGCTAAAAGATGCCAATGAAAGCTTGGAATCGAGAGTGCATGAGCGAACTCAAGAGCTCGAAAAGCTTAACCATCGCTTGGTAAAAGCCACGCAGATTTCGGATCAAGAATCACAATCTAAGAGTCGTTTTCTAGCCGCGGTAAGCCACGATTTGATGCAGCCGCTCAATGCCGCACGTCTATTTGCTTCGTCACTGTCTGAGGTGGCAAAAGAGCAAGAGGTGAAGCAATTGTCATCTCACATCGAGAGTGCACTTGGCGCCGCAGAAGATTTGATTGGTGACTTGCTGGATATCTCTCGATTGGAGTCCGGAAAGTTAGAAACCAACATTCACGCGATTGCCGTGCATGACGTATTAACCAATTTGAACGCGGAATTTAGCGCTCTAGCGAGACAACAGAAAATTGAGTTTAAGATGATTCCGTCGTCATTGTTCATTCATTCAGACCCTAAGCTGTTGAGGCGTGTGATTCAGAACTTTTTGACCAATGCGTTCCGCTACAACCCGGAAGGGAAAGTGGTACTGGGTGCGAGAAGAGTCAATGGACAGGTTCGAATTGATGTGTGGGATAATGGAACCGGTATCGATGAAGACAAGCAACAAGAAATCTTTGAAGAGTTTACTCGTGGCAGCCAAGTACGAGCCGATCAAGGATTGGGGTTAGGGTTAGCAATCTCGAAAGGTATTGCTCATGTGCTTGGCCATCAAATTTCGATGCGCTCATGGCCGGGGCAAGGCAGTGTCTTTTCCATCACCTTAGCTAGAGCGGAAAAAGTGGCTCCAGTTGTGCAAGCTTCGACGCCAATGGCGACCAGCGACATCGAACATCTCAAGATATTGTGTGTCGATAATGAACGAGAAATCTTAGTCGGTATGGAAAACCTGATCGGACGTTGGGGCTGTGAGGTTAAGACGGCGGTTGATTTGGTCGAAAGCTTGCAGTGCCTAGATGAGGGTTGGCTACCTGATGTGATTTTCTCTGATTACCGTTTAGATAATGGCAGAACGGGTCTCGAAGTCCTGCAGCAGTGTCGCTTGCGCCTCGGAGACTCTTTTGAAGGGGTCATCATTAGTGCCGATAGAACCGATGACATGTTGGCAGCGATAAAGGCCAACAGCTTTCGCTTTATTGCCAAGCCAGTGAAGCCACTTAAGTTAAGAGCGGTCTTGAATCGAGTGAGCTAGTTTGGGTTAACAGGCTCGGATTAGTACGTTCGTGAGCGGATAGTGAAAAGGCCTCAGATGAGGCCTTTTTTGTCTCTGTTTTTTTTGCGAACGCCGATTCGCTTGTTAATTCAATAACTAACCAGCAATGCCACCTTGTGTCAGTGTGGTTGGATCAAGCAGTTTACTGAGCTCTTCTCGGCTAAGATCGGTTTCTCTTTCTGCGACATCCAGAATTGGTAAGCCTTCTTTGTAAGCTTTCTTGGCAATATCAGCCGCCTTCAAGTAGCCAATCACAGGGTTAAGTGCGGTCACTAGGATTGGGTTCTTTGACAGTGCCAAATCGAGATTGTCTTGGCGTACCGTGAAGGTCGCGATGGCTTTGTCCGCTAAAGCGACTGAGCTGTTTGCCAATAACTCAATACTTTCCAACACGTTATGAGCAATCACTGGCAGCATCACATTAAGTTGGAAGTTACCTGATTGTCCGGCTACGGTAATGGTGGTGTCGTTGCCAATGACTTGCGCCGCCGCCATAGCTGCAGCTTCTGGAATCACAGGGTTGACCTTGCCAGGCATGATCGATGAGCCTGGTTGTAGAGCCTGTAATTCAATTTCCCCTAAGCCAGCCAACGGCCCAGAGTTCATCCAGCGAAGATCGTTTGAGATCTTCATGATCGCAACTACTGCCGTTTTGAGCTGACCTGACAGCGCAACGATCGCGTCTTGACTGCTGAGGCTAAAAAAGAAGTTTTCACTCGAGCTAAAACTGATCTTTGTCGATTGAGACAGGTTACTCGCAAACTTATCGGCAAAGCGTGGGTCAGCATTGATCCCTGTTCCAACCGCAGTACCACCTTGTGCTAAAGCCTTGATAGCGGGCAGGGTGTTCTCTATTGCTTGCTTAGCGTGTTCTATCTGAAATTTCCAACCACCTAGCTCTTGAGCAAAGGTCATTGGCATCGCATCCATTAGATGAGTGCGGCCGGTCTTCACGACCTCTGCAAGTTCCTGTTGCTTGATAGTGAGTGCTTCAGAAAGGTGAGTTAATGCAGGTAATAGCTTATTTTCAGCCATCAAAGCAACGCTCACTTGAATTGCGGTTGGCACCACATCGTTACTGCTTTGGCCCATGTTGACGTGATCATTGGGGTTCACGTCGCCTTGCAAGCTTCTTGAGGCAAGCGTAGCAATCACTTCATTGGCATTCATGTTGGAACTGGTACCTGAACCGGTTTGGTAGACATCGATAGGGAATTGATCGAGGTGTTTACCCTCAATGATCTCTTGGCTGGCTTCGGCTATCGCGTTGGCAATATCACCTTCCAGTAGACCTAACTGAGCATTGGTATCTGCCGCTGCCTGTTTAATTAACGCCAGTGCTTGAATAAAACTGGTCGGCATCTTGTGAGAGCTAAACGCGAAGTTATCCGCTGCACGCTGAGTTTGTGCTTGGTATAGCGCATCGGCAGGGACTTTCACTTCGCCCATGCTGTCTTTTTCAATCCGAAATTGTAGGGTCATGTTCTATCCTTGTTAGCCAAGTGGGGCTTGGACTTGTTGTAGTGTTTGGCTGAGATTCAAAAAACGCGCTTGGCCTTGAGGTTGCTGGCAGTAGTGGCGCTTCAAATAAAATAGTGGTGAGTGAATAGAGTCTAGGCAGATATGACGAAAGGCGAAACTGCGCTGAGGAGACTCAATCGCTTCAATCAAATGAAAGAAAACTTGGCGTAGATACAGCTCGCACAACAAGATGTTTTCTTGAGCGGCATGCTTTTCATAGTAAGCCGAAAGCGTCAGTGCACACTCGATATACTCTCGAATTACAAACGGCTCATGGCCTTGAACTTGTTCTAATGAAGCAAAGCGATCCTGTGCTTTGTAAAATCTCGAATAGAGAACCTGCTGCTCTTTCATCATCATCTGCATCTCTTTATTGGATGTTAATGATAATTATTATCAAATAAAGTTTTAAAAACAACCCTTTGTTTATCTTTTTATAAAGTGAGCAGAAAAAGAAAAAGCCGATACACGAAGTATCGGCTTTCTGGAGTCAGTACCTAATCCCTACAATGTAAGTACTGATTCATTTTTTGCTAAACATCTTTGTTTAGTGGTCGTGCTTAGTGGTCGTGAGCTTCACCTGCACCTTTCGGGTAACGGATGTTCTCAACCATATCTTGTACATCTTGTGGTACTTCAGCAGTTACTTTGTTTACAGCAATCGATACTACGAAGTTTAGACACATACCTAGCGTACCGATGCCTTCTGGGCTGATACCAAACCACCAGTTTTCAGGTGTGCTTGCTGCTGGGTTAATGAACTTGAAGTAGATGATGTAGCTTGCTGTGAAGGCAATACCTGACAACATACCTGCAATTGCGCCTTCCTTGTTCATCTTCTTGTAGAAGATACCTAGGATAATCGCTGGGAAGAAGGATGCTGCGGCTAAGCCGAAGGCAAACGCTACTACCTGTGCTACAAAGCCTGGTGGGTTAATACCTAAGTAACCGGCACCGACAATCGCGACCATGGCTGCCAGACGAGCGGCTAACAGCTCCTGCTTGTCGGTCATGTTTGGTCTGAAGCCTTTCTTCAACAAGTCATGTGAAATCGACGTTGAGATGACCAATAGTAGACCCGCGGCTGTTGATAGTGCGGCTGCTAGGCCACCGGCTGCAAGCAGTGCTACAACCCAGTTTGGTAGTTTCGCTAGCTCTGGAGAAGCCAGTACGATGATGTCACGGTTAATCTTCATCTCGTTGCGCTCATCGCCCGAGTAGAACATTTTGCCATCGCCGTTCTTATCTTCCCAACCTACTAGGCCAGTGCTTTCCCAGTTTTTGTACCAGCTTGGTGCGTCCGCTGCAGCGACACCTTGCATGTCAGGGCCGTTGATTGTTTCGATCATGTTTACACGAGCGAATGCTGCAACGCCTGGTGCTGTTGTGTATAGCAATGAGATGAACAGTAGTGCCCAACCCGCTGAGATACGAGCATCACGTACTTTTGGTACCGTGAAGAAACGAATGATTACGTGTGGAAGACCCGCAGTACCGACCATTAGAGCCGCACAGATGAAGAATACATCTACCATGCTCTTGTTACCTTCGGTATAGGCGGTAAATCCGAGTTCTTCGGTCAGTCCATCCAGTTTATCAAGAAGGTAAACATCTGTGCCTGATAGCGTAGAGCCCATACCAACTTGTGGAAGTGGGTTACCTGTCATCATGATTGAGGTAAAGATTGCTGGAACAAGGAAGGCGAAAATGAGGACACAGAATTGAGCTACCTGCGTATAAGTGATGCCTTTCATGCCACCTAGTACTGCGTAGAAGAACACAATACCCATACCAATGATGATGCCTAGGTTAATATCAACTTCTAGGAAACGAGAGAATACAACGCCCACACCACGCATCTGGCCTGCAACGTACGTAAACGATACGAAGATTGCACAGAATACCGCTACCATACGTGCCGTTTTCGAGTAGTAACGCTCACCGATGAAATCAGGAACCGTAAACTGACCGAACTTACGTAGGTAAGGTGCTAAACATAGCGCAAGTAGTACATAACCACCTGTCCAACCCATTAGGTAAACCGCACCGTCGTAACCAACGAATGAGATGATACCTGCCATTGAGATGAATGATGCTGCCGACATCCAGTCAGCGGCGGTCGCCATGCCGTTTGCTACTGGGTGTACACCACCGCCAGCAACGTAGAACTCACTAGTAGACCCTGCACGAGCCCAGATTGCGATGCCGATATATACCGCGAAAGTAATACCGACGAGAATAAACGTCCAAGTTTGAATATCCATGTTCTAGCCTCTAGTCTTCCTGTACGTTGTATTTTTTGTCGAGCGCATTCATGCGGACAACGTAAATAAATATCAGCGCCACGAAGGTGTATATCGAACCTTGCTGAGCGAACCAAAATCCTAGCTTGAACCCGCCAAACTGAACGGTATTGAGGGCATCCACAAATAAGATGCCAGCGCCGTAAGACACCGCAAACCAGACCGCGAGCAGTGTTCCCATAATTCCCAAGTTTTCCTTCCAGTAGGCTTGAGCATGTTCCGTAGATTCGAACGCCATTGCCTTCTCCTTTATTCCGTTTTCGTAGAAACTGTTTTTGTGAAACCGTTTTGTAAAATAGCGTGTTAACGTAATGTTACGATTTAGAATGTAGCAAGGATAAGTCAAGGGATCTGTGCAACTTTAGTCGGGATGGTATTAGCGCTAATGTACTGAAATATGGGAGCTAGGAGACATAACCATAGAAAAATGTGATGTTACAATGTTGTTAAATTAGCCAAAGGTCTAACAAAAAGGGATGAATTAGACTGCGAGTCATAAAATTTAACAACTAAATGACCGAGAAACGGTATTTAGCCCTGCTTATGACACGAAGCGAAACATAAGTTTGTTATAGTAACAACGGCACTTTCACCGACCGTGCCTTGCTAAACGGCAGAAGATCAACAAGCTAGTGGCAAAAGATCAACAGGCTTAAAGCTCGGATTTTATTCTTTGGGGGAACGAATTGGACGCAATAACCATTAACCACTTATTCTTGACTGGTGCCGTACTCATCGCCATCAGCGTGCTTTTCTCACAAGTGTCCTCTCGATTGGGCGTTCCTATTCTTTTGATCTTTTTGTTCGTTGGTATGTTAGCGGGTGAAGATGGACCCGGTAATATTCATTTCGATGATTACTCACTGACCTACTTGGTGAGTAACCTTGCGCTTGCCGTGATTCTGTTGGATGGCGGTATGCGAACCAAGGTGGCGAGCTTCAAGGTCGCTTTCTGGCCTTCGCTCTCGCTGGCGACGATAGGTGTCGCATGTACAGCAACCTTAACCGGATTAATGGCGGCTTGGCTGTTTGACTTGTCATTAATGCAGGGCATCTTGGTCGGGGCGATTGTTGGTTCAACCGATGCGGCAGCGGTATTCTCTTTGCTGAAAGGACAGAGTCTCAATGAGCGTGTTGGCTCAACCCTAGAGATCGAATCGGGCACTAACGACCCAATGGCGGTCTTCCTGACGGTGACCTTAATTGCGCTGTTAGGTAACCCTGACGCTGAGATGGGAATGAACTTCCTATTGCAAAGTTTTGCGATGCAGTTTGGTATCGGTACTCTTGTTGGTATTGGCGGCGGCTGGGTTCTATGGAGCTTAATCAATCGAGTACAATTGGCTGATGGCCTTTATTCCATTCTGGTACTCAGTGGGGGCGTGGCGCTGTTTGCGTTCTCTAACATGCTTGGCGGCAGCGGCATCTTATCGATTTACCTAGTGGGCTTGTTCATTGGTAATCGTCCGACGCGCTCTCGACACTCGATTCTTAATGTTCTTGATGGCATGACGTGGCTAAGCCAGATCGTGATGTTCTTGGTATTGGGTTTATTGGTGACGCCATCAACGTTGATGGACATTGCTCTGCCTGCGCTGGCACTGGCCTTCGGTATGATTTTGTTTGCTCGTCCGCTGTCGGTTTGGTTGGGTTTACTGCCGTTCAGAAGCTTTTCCACCAAAGAACGCTGGTTTGTTTCTTGGGTAGGTTTGCGTGGTGCAGTACCAATCATCTTAGCGGTATTCCCGATGATGGCAGGCCTGCCCAATGCTCAGCTGTATTTCAATATCGCCTTCTTCGTGGTTATGGTTTCGCTGATTGTTCAAGGCGGTAGCTTGATGAAAGTTGCAAGACTCGCTCAAGTGACGCTACCACCGACGCCAACACCGATTTCTCGTACCGGTATGGAGATTTATCCGACCAGTGAGTGGGAGATGTTTGTTTACAAATTGAAAGACGAGAAGTGGTGTGTCGGCGAGCCGCTTAAACGCTTATCTATGCCAGAAGGGACGCGAATTACTGCACTGTTTAGAAAGGATGCCTTGCTTCACCCATCAGGCAGCACCGTGTTAGAGGCGAACGATATCTTATGTGTGCTTGGTCAAGACAAAGATTTGGACAGCTTAAGTTCGTTGTTCAGTGAGGCGCCTCTAGCAGAAGAGGCGGCACGATTCTTTGGTGACTTCTTCTTGGATGTTGAGCTATCAGTTGCGGCAGTGAGTGATTGTTATGGTATTGAACTTGGCTCGGAAGAAGAGCGAGAAATGACGCTAAAACAATTGGTTGCTCAAGAGCTTGGCGCACACTCTGTATTGGGTGATAGCTTTGAGTGGCATGACATCACTTGGGTGGTTGCAGAGATAGATGATCATAAAGTCGTCAGGTTGGGTTTATGTTTACCTAAGACGACTTTAGAAGAGGATATCAGTGAAGCTTAATTGTGGACTTCTTGTAGCAAGATAACCGCTTGAGTACGATTTTTCACATCCAGTTTACGGAAGATGGCCGTCATATGTGCTTTGATGGTCGCTTCCGAAACATTCAATTCATACGCGATTTGCTTGTTAAGCAAGCCGTCAGAAAGCATCCCTAATACCTTGTATTGCTGAGGCGTCAGTGTGGAAATCTTTTCTGCAAGGTCGCTACACGCTGCATTATTGGTGATAAGCCCTTCAGGGAAGAACGGGTCGCCATTCAGCACTTGATTCAGTGCACTCACCAACTCACGCATATCACTCGACTTAGGAATAAAGCCAAACGCACCGTGGCTCTTCACCTGAGTGACCACGCTGGCATCTTCACTGGCAGAAACCACCACAATCGGTAGATCTGGGTATTCAGCGCGCAGTTGAATTAAGCCTGACATGCCATTGGCGCCCGGCATTTTCAGATCGAGCAGTAATAGATCCGGCTCGCCTTCTTTCTTTAGCAGAGTCAGTAAGGCATCGAGAGAATCGGCCTCAAGCAGGTTCGCACCACTGATCGCCATATGAACTGACTGAAACAGGGCGTTGCGAAAGAGAGGGTGGTCATCAGCAATGATGATGGTATAGGTCGAGTCCATGACGTTCATACTTTTAACAATTTAGTTAATATTTATTATCATCCTGATTGAGTATGTGGACAATATCTATGCATTAAAAGTCTGAACCATATCGACTTTTATCCCCGGAATAAGAAAGCGTTACTCTGAATAGCAAAAAAGCCGCACTGCCATCTCGTTACGGAGGGGCGGTGCGGCTTTCGATTCGGCTTATATTTTAGTGAATATTGCCGTTATAGCTGGTGGTTTTGCATGTGTTTTAAGAATACATCGGCAGGCATAAAACCGGTTACACGAGCATTTGGAACATGGTTACCCTCGCCATCCCAGAACTCAATCGTCGGTAAGCCAAGTACCTGTAATTGTTTAAGCAGTTCAATGTCTTGAGGCATGTTTCTCGTTACATCGGCTTGTAGCAGTACAAAGTCAGAAAGCTTGTTTTCCACATCAGCTTGATGGAAGGTGTACTTCTCGAACTCTTTACACGCCACACACCAATCGGCGTAGAAGTCGAGCATCACAGGCTTACCGAGTTTCTTCGCTTCGATGAGCTGGATTTCTAGCTCTTCAACCGTGTTGATGCGTGCAAATTGGATGTGCTGTTGTTCTACCGTTACGCTCTTCTCCGCAAACCAATAGTTCAATGCAGGCTGTGCCGAAGCAAACAAGCCAAGCATCGCGATGATGCCTACCGCACTCTGCTTCCAGCCGCCGAATGGCAGTGCATTCTTGCTATGGTACAGCCAACCAAAGGCGATGAAGCCAAGGCCAGACCAAAGCACGGTTGCCCACAATTCAGGAATGATGCGCTCTAGCAGGAAGATAGGTGCTGCCAGCAAGATAAAGCCGAATACGATCTTCACCTTGTCCATCCAGCTGCCCGCTTTAGGCAATAGCTTATTACCAAATACCGCAACTAAAATCAGCGGAATACCCATACCCATGGCTAATGCATACAGAGCAATCGCACCGGTAAATAGGTCGCCACTCTGAGCCACATACAGCAGCGCGCCTGACAATGGCGCCGTGGTACAAGGTGAACACACCAAGCCAGAGATAGCGCCCATTGCGAATACGCCCAAGGTATTGCCACCTTGCTGCTTATTGCTTTGATTGTTGAGCCAAGTTTGAATGCTGCTTGGCAGTTGCAGGTTATAAACGCCAAACATCGACATTGCCAACGCCACGAACAGAACACTCAGCGCGATCAGCACGTAAGGGTGCTGCATAGCGGCTTGGAACTGCATGCCTGCTGAAGCAACCACTAAACCTAATAAGGTGTAGGTTAACGCCATGCCTTGCACGTAAATAAAGGACAGCATCAGCGCGCGACCTTGGCTGAGTTTGCCACCACCTAAAACGATACCCGTTAGAATCGGATACATAGGCAGCACACACGGCGTAAAGGCTAAACCAACACCGAGTGCTAAGAATAATAGAGGGGTCCACCAACTGTCACCGAGCTTATCGGCTAAGCCTGCTTCTTTTGAAACAGGGGCATTTGGCTGTTGAGTCGTGTTACTTACAACGTCTGCTTTCGGAGATGTTGGTTGCGTAGAAACATCGGTTTCGTTGCCAGCAGAAGATGAAGCTTGTGAGTCACTACCTTGCGAATTAGCAGAACCTGTTGCTGTGAAAGGTTCAATGTCGATGATACGAGTCTCTGGTGGGTAGCAGAACCCTGCGTCCGCACAGCCTTGATACTTAACGATCAGCTGTGAGCCATCTTGGTAACTCTGCAGAGGAACTTGCACGAATAACGGCTGAGTATAAATGCTCACCTCACCGAAGAATTCATCTTGGTGCGGCTTACCATCTTCTAATTCAACATTACCGATAGCGAGATTTTGCCCGGTGAACGAGAGGCTATGTTGATAGAGGTAGTAGCCCTCTTTTACTTGCCAGTCGAGAAGGACTTTGTCGTCTTGCTGGTAGTAATTGAAAGGGAAAGCTTGGTCTACAGGGACAAAACCATTGTTATTGCCTCCGAAGCTTGGCTCGGCGTTGTCGTTCCCAAATAGCGCCCACGCAGGCTGGGTGAATAGGGAAACACAAACAAAAAGTAATGTGGCAAGTCGTCGCATACTATTTAGTCATCAAAATGGAGTTGAAGGTATCTTAACTCAATCAGACCGTAATAGTTTGCTATTAGTTTCATCGGCAAACAAATATCCCCTAAGGCGGGATAGCGATTTTATTGGGTAATCGAGTGGGGAGCTGCAATTCAACTTGAGTGACTTGCCTTTGTAAAAGAGACATTTAAGCTACACCCAAGCGTGCTTTTACTACTTGTTCGCAAGCATCAATATTCATCGTATCTTTTGGAATAATAAGCACGGTATCATTACCGCCAACGGTGCCGATAATCTCAGTATGTGGGTCGATATCGACTAATCTTGCGACTAATTGAGCACAACCTGGATGAGTTTTTACGATGACCATCGCTTGGTTATGAGTGATGAATTCGATTTGCGATGAGATGGATGCATCGACACGAACCGGTGCACTTTCAACCGTGATGCAGTAAACCTTTTTACCGCAAGCATTCTGAATTTTGACAACACCAAGCTGTGACAAAATACGAGATACGGTCGATTGGCTGATACCGGTATAGCCAATATCGACGAGTTTCTCTCGCAGTTGATTTTGGGTCGAGAAGCTTTGTTGTTGTAGTAAGCGTTTGCACGCTGCAGTCAGTGTTTTATCTTCAGCTGAATACAAGCAACCGTGCTCAGTGATTGGGTTCATGAACAACTCCTTAAGGTCAACATGTGGTTATCGCTTGTCCATAGCGCCGAGCGTACTCCCAAAGCCGTAGAGTACGATTGTTAAATAGGGCTTACCGATGAATCCCGAAATAGAGAGGGAAGGTATCCGTGATGTATGATCGTCTACCCATTGAGTCTACCACTAAAGGATAGTTATCTTTTTGAAGGGGATCACCAAATAAAATTCTAGTTAATTGCTTTTATTTTGGAGTTTTATTCTTTTGTTAAATGGATATTTATTCCAAGTTTGGCATAAATATCCATCGGTATTAGGGTGCTTTGGAGACCGTGATAATGGCGCTAAGGGTTAGCGAATTTCACTCATGATCTCGCGAGAGAATACTTTTTCACAGTAGTGACATTTTAGCTGCACGTTTTCCTGTTTTAGCTGCACTTTAAAGCTGCTTTCGACAGGTTCACCGTGCGAAATACAGTTGCTATTCGGGCAAGAGTAGACACTGTGGATTTGCTCTGGCAGCACAAGGGTTAGCTTATTAACCACTTTATACTCTTCAATCTGATTGACCGTTGCCTGCGGAGCATAAAGAGCCAATTGGTTGGCTTGTTCCTTGGTCAGGAAGATGTTCTCAATCTTGATTAGATCTTTATGGCCAAGTGCCGATGATGGCAGGTTTAAGCCCATAGTGATGCGCTGTTCTGTCTTGTGTAGCTTAAACAGTTTAAGGATTTTGATACCAAGGTGAGCAGGGATGTGGTCAATCACGCTGCCGTTACGGATCGCTTCTACTTGTAGCTGAGTTTGTTTAACCATGACTGTTTCTCCTGCTTATAAAGTGTCGTTAAGAACTAGGGCCAATAGGGCTTCGCGAGCGTATACACCGTTTTCAGCTTGTTCGAAGTAGTAAGCGTGTGGCGTTTTATCAACGTCGGTGGTGATTTCGTCGACGCGTGGCAGCGGGTGAAGTACCTTCATGTTTTGACGAGCGTCTTTCAATGTATCGGCGGTGAGGATGTAAGCCGATTTCATGTGTGCGTATTCCGACGCATCAAAGCGCTCTTTCTGCACGCGAGTCATGTACAGAACATCCAGTTCAGGCACGACTTCTTCAATGCTGCTGTGAGTGCTGTATTGGATGCCCATCTCTTCCAATTCTTCACAGATGTAATCTGGCATCTCTAAGACTTCTGGCGCGATAAAGAAGAAACGCACGTTATTGAATTTCGATAGTGCTTGGGTCAATGAGTGCACGGTACGGCCATATTTTAGGTCGCCGACGAACGCCACATTGAGGTTATCGAGCGTGCCTTGTGTTTCGTAAATCGAGAACAGGTCCAGCAAGGTTTGCGTCGGGTGCTGGTTAGCACCGTCGCCGCCGTTTACTACCGGCACACCGTTAGAAAATTCAGACGCTAAACGTGCTGCCCCTTCTTGTGGGTGACGCATTACAAAGGCATCGACGTAGGATGAAATAACCTGCACTGAATCGGCAAGTGTTTCGCCTTTCTTCGCCAGTGAGGTGTTACCGCCATTATCAAAGCCAATGACCGTGCCACCAAGGCGCTGGACGGCGGTCTCAAATGAAAGGCGAGTTCGAGTTGAAGGCTCAAAGAAGCAGCTCGCAACGACTTTATTTTTCAGCAACTCTGGGTTTGGCTCGGCCTTGAGTCTTGCTGCTGTGTCGACGATAAGCTCCAGTTCATCACGAGAGAGCTCTGGAATGGAGATGATGTGCTTGTTAAATAACGAATGCGCCATAACGGGTCTTCCTTTTTCTATGCATACAGTCAAATTGCGGACAAAAAAAAGCCCCCTAAAAATAGGAGGCTTTGAAACGATCAATAGAGCAAAATAAAAATGACACCACCGCCACTCTTTGGCGTGTAGTTTGACAATTATGTGCGACAGAATTGCGGTTCATTTTTTGCTCTCTTTAGACAAATTGCGGAGGATTATACTCAGATAAAAATGCCATGCAATACTTTCCGTAAAGTATTCATTTAATGGATTTTTATGCGAAATTACGTCCGTTTCTAGTTTCCATTTAAGCCTTTGTTGGAACTGAGAGTCTCAGGCTTTTTCAGGTAATAATCTTTTCTAGTACATGAAAAAAAATGCGGGTTTTATCCAAGGTCAAAATCCCAAGAACGCCACCCGCATTTCCCTGTTATTGCACTTAGCTTGTCAATTTATTGCGAACAAGTGCGTGCTTAACTTCTTAGCTGCCTAGTGTCGCAACCATTACTGCTTTGATGGTGTGCATGCGGTTTTCTGCTTCATCGAACACGATTGAGTATTCAGACTCGACCACTTCGTCCGTCACTTCTACGCCATCTTTAAGCTGCGGATATTCAGCAGCAAGTTGTTTGCCGACGGTTGTATCTTCGCCGTGGAAAGCTGGCAGACAGTGCATGAATTTCACATATGGGTTACCCGTTGCTTTCAGCATTTCCATGTTCACTTGGTAAGGCATCATTAGGTTAATACGCTCAGCCCATGCTTCTTTTGCTTCGCCCATAGATACCCAAACGTCGGTGTACAGGAAGTCACAACCTTGCACGCCTTCTTGAACATCTTCAGTCAGTGTAATTTTGCCACCTGTGTGCTCTGCGATTTCACGACACTGAGCCAATAGTTCTTCTTGTGGCCAGAACTGTTTTGGAGCAACAAGGCGAATGTCCATGCCCATTTTCGCTGCGCCAACCATCAGAGAGTTACCCATGTTGTTGCGAGCATCACCTAGGTAAGCAAAGCTGATTTCATGCAGTTGTTTACCACGGCCGTATTCCGTCATG
Organism: Vibrio sp. 10N.247.310.98; assembly: GCF_041467395.1. Lineage (NCBI taxonomy): Bacteria > Pseudomonadati > Pseudomonadota > Gammaproteobacteria > Vibrionales > Vibrionaceae > Vibrio > Vibrio sp. 10N.247.310.98. The sequence goes on from NZ_JBFSUL010000012.1 coordinate 30,316, forward strand.
GTTAGGAAGTCAGCAAGAATTTGTGTAGGGTGGAATTCGTCAGTCAGACCATTCCATACTGGAACTCCAGCGTAAGCGCCTAGCTCTTCAACAATCTCTTGACCGAAGCCGCGGTATTCAATGCCATCGTACATACGGCCAAGAACGCGAGCGGTATCTTTCATTGATTCTTTGTGGCCAATTTGAGAGCCAGATGGGCCTAAGTAAGACACGCGAGCGCCTTGGTCGAATGCCGCTACTTCGAATGCACAGCGAGTACGAGTTGAGGTTTTCTCAAAGATAAGCGCAATGTTTTTGCCAGTTAGTGTTGGCTGTTCGTAACCGTTGTACTTCGCTTTTTTTAGCTCCATAGAAAGATCTAATAAGTGTTGAATTTCGCGTGGAGTGAAATCTAGTAGTTTTAGGAAGTTACGATTGCGTAGGTTAAAAGCCATGATGTATTCCTTCTTAGATTTAGGCGCTTTCTTGTTACAGGGAAAGAAAATTCAAGAAAGCGCGATTCAATTTTTGTGTATTAATTTCAGTTCAAACGGTGATTCAGTTTTCTCGCAAGGTTTGAAAAGCTCGCGAGTAGATTAATCTTTGGTGATGTTGGTGCCCGCCAAGCCTTGCAGGATTTGCAAACCATCTTCGAGTGCACCAATACCGACGACTTTGCCGCCTTGCTGAATGAATTCGCACGATGCTTCAATTTTTGGTCCCATAGAGCCTGCATCAAATTCGAATTTCGCCAGTTCACTTGGTGTGGTGCTGCGCAGTGCGTGTTGAGTCGGTTTGCCCCAATCAAGGTAAACAGCGTCCGCGTCGGTCAAAATAAGCAGTGCATCCGCATCCAGTTGTTTCGCTAAGAAAGCCGCTGACATGTCTTTGTCGATAACCGCTTCAACACCCACTAATTTGCCGTTCTCTTTTTTCACTGGGATGCCACCGCCGCCAGTACAAATCACTAGGTGGCCTGCATCGATAAGTTGGGTGATCGCTTCGTGCTCAACAATGCCAGTAGGGCGTGGGCTTGGCACAACGCGACGGAAGTGTTGGCCGTCTGGTTTGACGATCCAGTGGAATTTCTCCGCCAATTCACGCGCTTCCGCTTCTTCGTAGATCGGGCCAATCGGCTTCGTTGGATCGGCGAATGCAGGATCGTTTGGATCAACGGTCATTTGCGTCAACATGCACGAGATGTTGCGGTTAGGTAGATAGTTCTTGAACTCTTGCATCAGCATGTAGCCGATCATGCCTTGAGTCTCACTGCCCAATACATCTAGCGGATACGGGTTTACTTTTTTGTATTCCAAACCTTGCAGAGCCAGTAAACCAACTTGTGGGCCATTACCATGTACTAGAACCACGTTGTACACTTTCGCGATTTCAGAGATGGTTTTAACCGCTGTTTCAATATTACGGCGTTGAACATCGGCTTCTAACGGCTCACCGCGACGAAGTAAGGCATTACCGCCGAGTGCAACAACAACAGTTTGCTTAGTCATAATTGTGTTCTCTCATTTTGGCCAAGCTGAGATTATTTAAGATCATTCAACTTGGCCGTTTTCGTCTTAGTGATTAGATACCATCACGCTCAATTGGGCAGCTCATGCAGCGTGCGCCACCGCGACCGCGGCCAAGTTCATCTCCAGGGATAGGAAGAACTGTGATGCCTGCTTTATCGTATTTTTCATTGGTGTAGGTGTTGCCTTCGTAGCCAATCACAACGCCAGGTTTAACCGTTAGAACGTTGTTTGCATCGTTCCACTGCTCACGTTCTGCATGGAAGTTGTCACCACCGGTCGTGATTAGGTTTAGCTTGTCTACGCCAAGTGCTTTTTCGATAGCTGTTACGAAGTAGCCTTCTTCTTTCACTTTCACTGCGCCAGACTCATCACCAGTTAGGTTCCAGCACTGTACGTCTTTACTCACCACTTCAGGGTAAACAGAGAACGTATCTTCGTTCATGTGCGTCATAACGGTGTCTAAGTGCATGCAAGAGCGGTGTTTTGGTAGCTGCATTGCGATAACTTGTTTCGCTTGACCGTGTTTGAATAGGCTAGATGCTAAGTGCTCAACACCTTGTGCTGTTGTACGCTCAGACATACCGATAAGAACCGTACCGCGACCGATTACAAGAACGTCACCGCCTTCAATGGTTGAGTTGTCGTAGCTGATGTTTTCTTCATCGCCGAAGTACTTAATGAAGTCTTGGCCAGCAAATGTTGGGTGCCAGCGGTAAATAGCGCGAACGTGGTTGGTTTCACGTTGACGAGCAGGTTTCGCCATCGGGTTGATGGATACGCCACCGTATACCCAGCAAGATGTGTCACGAGTAAATAGGTGGTTTGGTAGCGGTTCGATAATGAAGTCGGTTGGTGCGTGCATGCCTTGCATCATTGAAGATGATTTCATTGGCATCTCAGCGTAAGACAGACCACCCGTTAGGATTTTTGCTAGTTCTAGGTTTGGTAAGTCGCCCAAGTAGCAGCGCACATCGTTAGCAAAGGTTTTGCATAAGCGGTAATCAGAAACTTGATGATTCAAAAGCCAATCTTTCGCTTCTGGCACTGCTAGCGTGTCTGCTAGTAGGTCAGTAAGAAGAAGAACTTCAACACCTTGATCACGCAGCGTTTGAGTAAATGCGTCATGCTCTTTACCAGCACGTTCAACAGCCAGTACGTCATCAAATAGTAAATCGTGACAGTTAGAGGGTGTTAGGTGAGTCAGTGCGCGTCTTGGACGGTGAACTAGAACGCGGCGTAATTGACCTATTTCAGAACCTACATAGAACTTACTCATGATCGTCTCTCTCTTATATATTTGAATTACTTTTATCGCTAAGAGTAATTATTTATTTTCAGTTGAGAAGAATGAATTATTTATTCATATCTCTTGTCTGGAATTAATATTACGCCTGCTAGTCAGGTATTCTTAGAGATCTATCACAAATCGTTTTTTATCCCGCAGCCCTTTAAAATTAAGGGTTTTAACAAACTTTATGCACTTTCAGTTATGAATAATACATTCTAAATAGTTAGCAGTTAGGGAACTTTATGCACGCTTTTTTTACGAAACTTACTAGAATCTAATTTACGAGGGATTATATGCAGAATAGTTTTATTGATAAGAGTGTACTTAGCTTGGAAGTATGCAGTGTTTTTATTTAGATATTTAATTTTGGATGTGGAATTAATTGTTTATTAACAAAGTAAATGCGAATAAAGCTGTTGCGATCACATTTTAAAATCGGCTGTTTAAGTGTGTTTTTTGATAGAAAAGGGCATTAATCCTCGTCTGTTTATTAGGCTATTAATTACTTTAAATATAATTAACGCTAATAAGTGACTAACTATTTGTTTAAACATCATGGTTGAAAATAGAGTGTTATTTCATCAAGAAAATTAGATGTTTAAAAGTAGGATTGATTCTTCTATTGCGAGTGCTTTGAGTTTGGTTGAGCTTGGCTACGAACAGAAGAACCTTGAATATCGCGTGTATGGCTTTGAGGAGCTGTTTCAGTGGCAGAGGGTTACATTGAGAGGGAACAATAAAAAAGCCGCTGTGAGAAGCGGCTTTGGATGAGAAAGGAGTGAAGTGCTGTTAGTTAGATCAGCGCACCAATACTCAGTACAACAATGCAGAACACCATCAATATACCGACTAGTGGCATCACCCATTTAACCCAGCGCACGTAAGGGACACGAGCAATCGCCAAACCACCCATCACCACCGCGGAGGTTGGGGTGATTAGGTTCACCAAGCCAGATGCAGATTGGTACGCAGTGATAACCAAGTCACGACCTACGCCAGCAAAGTCGGCCAGTGGTGCCATGATTGGCATGGTCAGTACCGCTAAGCCAGAGGTCGATGGCACTAAGAACGACAGTAGAATCTCTAAGAAGAACATCACGTTAATGAAGATAACCGAAGAAAGCCCCGTTACCATCTGTTCTGCTGAGAAGAGAATGGTATCGGTGATCATACCGCGGTCCATCACCACTACGATACCACGTGCAATACCTATGATGAGCGCAACGCCAAGTAGGTCGCGGGCACCATCAATGAAGCTGGTGGTAAACTCTTCTTCGCTCATGCGAGCCACAATACCAACGATGATGGTTGCTGCTAAGAACATCGCTGAGATCTCAGCCATCCACCATCCAGCAACGGATACACCATAAATCATTACAGCGAACGAGCCACCAAAAATGGTCAGAATCAGTTTGCGAGTCGCGGTGAATTCAAGTTTTTCGCCGCTCGCATTACCTAAGAAGTGCGCTTTGTTCTCTTCGTATTTGTCGTAGACAATTGATGTTGTTGGATCGGCTTGAACCATTCTTGCGTAACGCATTACGTAGGCAACACAAATACCCCAACCAATAATCAACATCGCAATGCGCAACACGATACCGTCTGTAAATGGAATACCAGAGGCGTTGGCAGCGATCACGGTTGCGAATGGGTTAATCGTTGAACCCAGCACCCCAATACCTGCACCAAGCAGTACGGTCGCAGCGGCAACAAGAGGGTCAAAGCGAGCTGCCATCATTACCGGCACTAGCAATGTATAGAAGGGCAGTGATTCTTCCGCCATGCCGTAGACGGTACCACCTGCGGCAAATAGCGCCATCAGTATTGGTATCATCAACTCTTCTCGCCCTTCTAAGCGGGCGGTGACGCGCTCGATACCGGCATCAATGGCACCCGTTTTGGTTACTAGCCCTAAGAAGCCACCAATGATTAAGATGAACAGCGAAACGTCGATAGCCGCCGCTTCATAGCTATTGTGGTCATAGAAGCCGTCAATAGGCGCGAGCAGTACATCAATCACGCCTTGAGGGTTACCTTCTACCGCTTGATAGGTTCCGGTTACGGGTACTTCTCGGCCTAGCTCTTCATTCATTGCACGGTCGTATTGGCCTGCTGGAACAATCCAGGTAAGCAGTGCAACGAACGCAATCAGAATAAATAGAATGGTGTAGGCAGAAGGGAATTTAAAGTTGGCAAAGAAGCCGCCCTTTTTTTTCTCGCTTGGTATCGTTTGAGTTGTCATGGCTATCTCCTTACATCATCTTAAATAGAAGTGATGTGAATTAGCGACTAATGATTTATAGATTGTAAATACACGGACACTTATAAAGTACTCAACGATATAAAGTTGCTGACTTTAAATTAAGGTTGTTTTTATATTTACTAATCCAAATGAAGTTAGATTTAATTTAGCTGCGGTTATTTTATTCCTTACTCCGGTATTTAAGTTTGGTGCTGTTCACAAAAATAATGGCTAATAAAAGGGCTAAAAAATGGCAGAAAATCGTCAAGGTTTTTTGGTTAGTTAGCTTGGATTAATATTCGTTTTGGATTAACTGGAAGTGGAAGGAGATTGATTTGGTAGGTGTTGTTTATGATTAGGCAGAATAATCTTGGAATTTTATTCAAACTTTATTTTTAGGCGGTTTTTAAAGTTTATAATGGTTATTTGATGCGTATCAAATAACACATTGAGCAGAAAACAAAAAAGGAAGCCGAAGCTTCCTTTTAAATGTTCAATCACCAGCGAATGTTAGATAAACAGACCGCCGAATGCGAAGCCGAGTGCTACCGCAGTACTGATTGTTACCACACCTGGAATGAAGAATGGGTGGTTGAATACGTAGTTACCGATACGCGTTGAGCCTGTGTCATCCATCTCAACCGCTGCTAGTAGCGTAGGGTAAGTTGGAAGTACGAACAGCGCACTTACCGCAGCAAAAGAAGCAACGGCTGTTAGTGGTGCTACGCCAATCGCTAGTGCTGCAGGCATCAGTGCAACTGTTGTTGCGCCTTGAGAGTAAAGCAGCATAGAAGCGAAGAACAGAACAAGAGCCAGCATCCATGGGTAGTCAGCCAGTAGAGCGCCTGCTACGTCTTTGATTTCAGCAACGTGTGCGTTTACAAACGTTGAACCTAACCAAGCCACACCAAGTACACATACACATGCCGTCATACCAGAACGGAACGTTGGTGCTGAAGAAATCTTCGCTGCATCAATCTTAGTGAACATCACGATAGCCGCTGCTGCTGCCAGCATTACAGACATGATCGCTTCGTTACGACCTAGCGCCGGGTTTTCAATTAGGCCAACAGAGCTAGAGATAGCCGCTGCGTAACAAACCACGAAACCAATTGCAGCTAGGAAGATGTACGTTGCTTTCTTCGCTGTAGGTAGAATTTCGCGTTTCTCTTCTGTTGCTAGCTTGATTAGACCTTTCTCTAGACGTTCTTGATAAACAGGATCGTCTTTCAATTCGCTACCCATGTAGTTAGCAACAACCGCACCAACCATACAAGCGATGAAGGTTGTTGGGATACAAACCATCAATAGCGTTAGGTAATCAACACCAAATGGTGCCAACATTGCTGCGAAAGCCACAACTGCAGCCGAGATTGGCGAAGCTGTGATAGCAATTTGAGAAGCGACAACTGCGATAGACAGTGGACGAGAAGGACGAACACCTTGGCCTTTCGCTACTTCTGCAATAACAGGAAGCGTAGAGAATGCTGTGTGACCAGTACCCGCCATTAATGTCATTACAAAGGTCACAATCGGCGCGTAAAAGGTGATGCGTTCAGGGTGTTTACGCAAAAAGTTTTCGGCAATTTGTACCAACCAGTCCATACCGCCAGCAACTTGCATTGCAGCAATTGCGGTGATAACTGACATGATGATCAAGATTACGTCGATCGGGATGAAAGATTGGCTTGTTGGAACGCCAAGAATAAGTGAAAGGGCAATAACACCAGCACCACCGGCAAAACCAATACCGATACCGCCAATTCTGGCCCCCAAAAAGATAAAGAGCAGGACGACAAACAGTTCTACTGCAATCATAAGTAACACCTCATTTAGATTTTATTATGTGAACATTCGCCGCTGGAATGTTCACATAATAGTTCTATGGTTTAGATTCAATTTGGCAAAAGCGCAACCAACGGAAATCCACAAAATAATCATGGTTAACCGTATTGGAGCCTAAAAAAGGGCTCCGTTTGGAACCCTTTCTCGCTAACTTTATTCGTAGCGCTTCGCTTTATACTGAGGATGCATCAAATTTTCAACAGAGAAAATGTCATCAAGTTCTTCTTCGGTTAATAAACCGCGCTCTAGAACCACATCACGAACGCTCTTACCTGTCTCAGCACAGATCTTACCAACAATGTCACCCTCGTGGTGGCCAATGTATGGGTTTAGGTAAGTGACGATACCGATAGAGTTAAATACGTGCGCTTCACATACTTCTTTGTTCACCGTAATGCCGTCTACACACTTGTCGCGTAGGTTCACACAAGCGTTTGTTAGGATGTCTAGAGACTCAAACATGCTTTGTGCAATAACAGGTTCCATTACGTTCAGTTGAAGTTGACCACCTTCCGCAGCGAAAGAAACCGTGTTGTCGTTACCTAGAACTTTGAAGCAAACTTGGTTTACTACTTCAGGTACAACTGGGTTTACTTTAGCAGGCATGATTGAAGAACCTGCTTGCAGTTCAGGTAGGTTTAGCTCGTTCAAACCAGTACGTGGACCTGAAGAAAGTAGACGCAAGTCGTTACAGATCTTAGATAGCTTAACTGCTAGACGCTTAAGTGCGCCGTGCGTCATTACGTATGCGCCACAGTCAGACGTTGCTTCGATTAAATCTTCAGCCGCTACACACTCTAGGCCTGTTACTTCTGCTAGGTGTTTCACTGCTAGGCCTTGGTAACCCGGTGCTGCGTTCAGACCTGTACCGATAGCCGTTGCGCCTAGGTTTACTTCAAGCAGTAGTTTTGAAGTGTATTCTAGGTTTTTGATTTCTTCATTGATGGTTACAGCCCAAGCGTGGAACTCTTGGCCAACCGTCATTGGAACTGCGTCTTGAAGCTGAGTACGACCCATCTTCAAAATCGTGTTGAATTCTTGGCTCTTAAGCTCGAATGCACCTTTTAGGTATTCGATCGCATCAATCAGTTTACGAACGCTGTTGTAAACAGAGATACGGAAGCCAGTTGGGTAAGCACAGTTTGTAGATTGGCTGCGGTTTACATGGTCGTTCGGGTTGATGAACTCGTATTGGCCTTTTTCTTTGCCCATAAGTTCAAGAGCCACGTTCGCAACAACTTCGTTTGCGTTCATGTTTACAGAAGTACCAGCACCACCTTGGAAAACGTCCGATGGGAACTGATCCATGCACTTACCCGTGTCTAGAATTAGGTCACAAGCTTGGATGATGTATTTAGCCACTTCGCTTGGAATTACACCTAACTCTTTGTTTGCTAAAGCCGCTGCTTTCTTGGTCATCACCATACCGCGAACGAATTCAGGTACATCTGAGATCGTTACATTTGAGATGTTGAAGTTTTCAACTGCGCGTAGAGTGTGGATGCCGTAGTAAGCATCAGCCGGAACATGACGTTGACCTAATAGATCTTCTTCGAGACGAGTAGCTTGAGGAGCTTCAACTTGAGCTTCTGATTGAGTAGCCATAACAGGATCCTTAGAGAATTATTCTGATTATATAGTTAGTTATTAGCCTATTCTGTGTGCAAATACTCCGTTCGCTAGAATATTGGGCTGATAAATCCGTCCTGACTTATGTGGCACATGATACTGTACTTAGCGCATAAAAATATTAAGTGGATCACCTTTTTCGGTTTTGTTTCGTCAATATTTTGCAAAGTTATTCTTGGTCAATAAACACGCTTATTTACAGGATAAATTTGAGATTGTTAGGGCTTTCAGCGTAAACTGCAAGTAACAAAGGAGGGCGTGTGTTTCCTATCTTATTATTACTATTTATCTTCGTACCCATCATTGAGATTGGGCTATTTATTCAAGTTGGTGGCTTCTTAGGATTGTGGCCAACTATTGCGTTGGTTTTGATCACTGCATTTGTAGGTGCATCGCTGGTTCGTAGCCAAGGCATTCAGACACTTATGTCTGTGCAAGGTCGTTTGCAACAAGGCGAAATGCCAGCACAACAGATTCTTGAAGGCGTGATGCTTGCAGTTGCCGGTGTATTGCTGCTGACTCCGGGTTTTATGACGGACGCACTCGGTATGTTGGTATTATTGCCAGCACCAAGAGCGATGATTGCCAAGAAAATGATGGAAAAAATGGTGGTGACCAACATGTCTGGTGGTTTCCATGCCGGTGGACAAGCTGGTTTTGGCCAGAGCCCATTTGGACAAGACCCATTCAATCGCGATCCATCTGACCAATCAAAAGACGGCAACACCTTTGAAGGTGAGTTTGAGAAGAAAGACGACGACAACGATCGTAACCGCTTAAACTAATTAATTTTTTCTCTCTTTATATAGAGGGAAAACAGAAAAGGCTCTTACCTTTATCCTTCGCAAGAAAGTGATAATGGTAAGAGCCTTTTTTATTGTCTGTCGCTAGCTGTTACTTACTGTTTACTATCGATAACAGATAACAGATAACAGATAACAGATAACAGATAACAGATAAAAGATAAGCTTGAGTGTTCGGTTATACCGCGCCTTCAAAACCCATTTGTCGCCATGCTTCAAAAGCAATGATTGCCACTGCGTTAGACAGGTTCAGGCTGCGCGCGTCTGGCATCATTGGAATACGAATGCGTTGTTCCATTGGCATGCTTTCAATGAACTCAGCAGGCAGGCCGCGAGTCTCTGGGCCAAACATCAACACATCACCTTGTTGGAATTTTGCATCAACGTGGTGACCTGTCGTTTTAGTGGTGCAGGCAAAGATGCGGAAGTCACCCTCGCGTTCATTCTCAAGATACTCAAGGAAAGCTTCTAGGTTCTTGTGACGCTTAACTCGCGCAAGGTCGTGGTAATCCAAGCCAGCACGACGAACCTTCTTCTCTTCAAAATCAAAGCCAAGCGGTTCAATCAGGTGCAGGTTTGCGCCGCAGTTAGCACATAGGCGGATGATGTTACCCGTATTGGGTGCAATTTCTGGTTCGTATAGAGCGATATCAAACATGTTGGTTCACAAGAGTAATCAAAGATAGCCCGAGTATACGGTGGCAAGCTGAGTGAGTACAGTTCACCACCATTCGCTTACGCTTTATTCGCGAGTGCTTGTGCGTAGTTTTCAGCAACCGCCTTCCAATTCACCACATTCCACCATGCGTTGATGTAATCAGGACGACGGTTTTGGTAGCTGATGTAGTAGGCGTGTTCCCAAACATCGAGCGCAAGAATCGGTTCGCCATCACTGACAACGGTATCCATCCACGGATTATCTTGGTTCGAGGTTGAGATGATCTTCAGTTGCCCTTGCTCTACCACTAGCCAAGCAAAGCCGGAGCCAAAGGTATTGATCGCCGCTTGGGCGAACTGATCTTGGAATGTCTCGAAATCACCGAAGGTACTCTTGATAGCCTCACCAAGCTCGCCCGTAGGTTCACCACCGCCGTCTCGCGACATGCAGTTCCAGTACAAGATGTGATTGTAGTAGCCACCGCCATTGTTACGAACAGCCGGGCTGTGCTGAGAGATGTTGGCGAAGATCTCGGTCAGAGATTGCTGTTCTAGCTCGCTGCCAGACACCGCCGCAACAAACTTATCGTAGTAGGTTCTATGGTGCTTGCTGTAATGCACTTCCATTGTCTTAGCGTCAATGTAAGGCTCTAGGGCATCGTAAGCGTAGGGTAAAGCAGGGAAAGTGTGCGACATGGTAAATCCTCCTTAATTAGAGGATTTACCATAATGGTAATGACAATCATTATCAACTGAGATCTTTGTGGGGGTATTACACCGGTAAGATAGGCAGGGTGATTTCGAGTTGTAATCCACCGAGCTGGCTGCGGGTTGCGGTGATGGTTCCGCTGTGTTGGCGAATCGCACTTTCAGTAATGGTTAATCCAAGCCCTGTGCCGCCAGAGTTTCTGTCACGCGCTGTTGAGACACGGTAAAAAGGTCTGAAGATAGAATCGAGTTCATCCTCTGGAACACCATCACCATTATCATTGACGCAAATTGTTAGCTGATCTTGAACCACATGGAACTGTACATCCACTTGGTCTTTACCGTAGTAGATGGCATTGCGTGTAATGTTGTCTAGCGCACTCATCAGCAGTTTAGGGTTCCCCGAAATAGAGCGTTCTGGGATCTCCGAGAACGTCAGTTGTTTGCCCATCTGTTCGGCTTCAAACTCTGCGTCTTTTAAGATCTCTTCCCATAGGCTCGAGATAGGCTGAACCTCACGAGTAATATGGCTGTCGACCTGCATACGAGATAGCGTCAGCAGCTCACTGATCATCTGTTCCAAACGCTGTGCTTCGGTATCAATGCGTTCTAACTCTTGGCTCTCGCCTTGTTTACGAATCGCCAGTGCATTGGCCATGCGAAGACGTGTCAGTGGCGAGCGGAGCTCGTGTGAGATATCAGAGAGCAGGCGTTGTTGCCCCGAAATCATCTGGTTTACCGCTTCTACCATCTGGTTAAAGCTTTCACCAGCTTGTCTGAACTCTGAAGTACCTTTTTCGAGTGTTGGATCGACCTCGAATTGACCTTTCGCCACGCGTTGTGCCGCGCGTTCTAGCCTGCGAGCGGGTTGACTCAGTGCCCAAGCTAACCAAAGTAATAGCGGGGTACTCGCCAACATCACGGCAAGCAATAGCTGCAGAGGTCTATCAAACAGGCGCAGTAAGAATGGCGGTGGTTGGTTCCACTTCACTCCGGCATACATCAGCAACTCTTCACCAGCGAGAGTAATTGGCACTGGCCCTGCGACCATGTAGTGTCCGTAGAGTTTTTGCTTCGGTATCTCAGGGTTATCAATCGAGGTAACAAAGTTACGAATCGCCTTTAGCTTATAGTCTGAATGCCTTTTCGAGGTAAGGACTGCGCCCTCAAGATCGGTCAGGTAGATGCGAGCTCTAGAATCCTTGCGGCTGCGTGGCGCCTCCAGTTGGAAGACAATCTTGCCCAGATTAGGTTCTTTGGCGTAGCGTTTCTCTGTGATTTTAGCGATACGCTCGAGTTTATCGAGGTGATCTGCGGGCACATCTCGCGCGACTCGAGGGTCTAAATGGGGAAGTGACAGCACCGACAAAAGCACCAGTAACATGGTGAACCAAAAGATAGCAAAGATACGTCCATATAAGCTGGTGATTTTAGGTATACGCATTAATCTTCCTCTACCAATAAGTAGCCACGGCCTCGTAAGGTTTTGATACGTGATTTGCCGTCAGTGCGCTCAGGAATCTTCTTACGTAGATTAGAGATGTGCATGTCTATCGCGCGGTCAAACGCTGCGAGCCTTTTACCCAGCACATCCAAACTCAATGCTTCTTTGGTGATCACTTGCCCTGGGTTTTGGATAAGGTGACTCAGTAGGGCGAACTCGGTTGTGGTGAGGTCGATGAGCTCCCCATTGCAGTAGGCTTCTTGTTTGCCCGGGAAGACTTCGATGTCTTGATATTGAACTCTATCACTGGCCGCCTTAGGTGCGGTGTTGGTTTGAGTACGACGCAAGATAGCTCGAATACGAGCTAACAACTCTCGGTCACTGAAAGGTTTAGGCAGGTAATCATCCGCGCCAAGTTCAAGACCAATCACACGGTCGATCTCTTCGCCTTTTGCGGTCAGCATTAGTACCGGCGTTTCCCAATTTTCCCTCAGCTTTTTTAGCGTTTCCATGCCATTAAGGCGCGGCATCATCACATCCAAAAGGACCAGATCAATCTCATCATTGATCGCTTCAAGCCCGGCATAGCCATCATTGGCTTCGGAGACAGTGAAGCCCTCAAAGCTCAAAATGTCTTTAAGTAAGCTGGTTAACTCTGTGTCGTCATCAATAAGAAGAATGTTCGCCATTGGGAAGCCTTAATCATTTAGTTAGGTTAATAATACTGCTAATTATTCGTCAACTTTCACTCTTTACGATTCTTTACGCTTTCTAAACGTCACTTTACGAGGGAAAGACTAATCTATATTCAAGCGCTGAGAAACAGACGCAACACATGACTTATTATACCGAATTGAGGCAACAATTATGAAAATGACTAAGAAACTTGTACTAGCAGCTGCGGCACTTCCACTTATTTTTGGTACAGCAAGCGCGTATGCTTACGGTGGTGGTGATAAAGGTGACCACAAAGGTATGCACGACAAGTGTGGCGGTTTCGATAAAAAAGTAATGCGCCAACTAGACCTAACCGACGCTCAAAAAGAACAGTTAAAAGAGATGCGTGAAGCAGACCGTGCTGAGATGAAAGCAAAGCGCGGTGCAAACAAAACGGCAAAAATGGCGCAAATGAAAGCGCATCACGAAAAGGTTCAAGCATTGGTACTTGCTGACAACTTTGACGAAGCAGCAGCAAACGACCTAGCAAGCCAAATGGTTGAGAAGCAAACTGAGCGTCGCGTAGCAATGCTTAAGAAGCAACACCAAATGATGAGCGTACTAACGGCTGAGCAAAAGACTCAACTGAAAGAAATCCAACAAGAGCGCATGACTAAGTGTGCTGACAAAATGGGAAAACGCATGAACAAAGACAAGTAATTCATTGCTTGAAAAATCAGCGTTGAATGAAAGTGTTTAGAAAGAAGCGGCCGAGTGCCGCTTTTTTTGATCCTTAAAAATGAATGTTTTACATCATAGCTGTCATATTCAATTGGTTGTTTGCAGGTTATACTTTGTGCTATCAGTCACTTTATAGCCAAGTTATGAAACAAGAATACGCACGTTTAGTTACGCTCGCCGCTTGGGCAGCCACCACCATCGCCACTATTTTATTGATAGTGAAAGTCGCAGCGTGGTGGGTAACAGGTTCTGTGAGTCTGTTGGCTTCCGTCGTGGACTCCATGCTTGATATCGCAGCCTCTGTCGTTAACCTTATCGTGGTTCGCTACTCTCTGCAGCCTGCCGACAAAGAGCACACCTTTGGTCATGGTAAGGCTGAATCTCTCGCTGCATTAGCGCAGGCAATGTTTATTTCAGGCTCTGCATGTTTCCTTATTCTCAATGGTATTGAACGCTTCTTCCGACCTCATGAACTGAACTCTCCAGAAATTGGTATCTACGTCAGCCTGTTCGCGATAGTGATGACCTTTGGTCTGGTTCGCTTCCAAAAACATGTGGTCAACAAAACGGGTAGCCAAGCTATTGCAGCCGATTCATTGCACTATCAATCAGACCTTTATATGAACGCCGCGATTATGCTGGCACTGGCATTGAGTTGGTTTGGGCTTGGCCAAGCGGACTCTGTATTTGCGGTGGGTATAGGTATCTACATTCTGTACAGCGCTTATCAAATGGCGATGGAAGCGGTTCAGTCTCTGCTTGATCATAAGCTGCCAGATGATGAGCTGAAACAGATTAAAGAGACATCATTGAGCGTGGAAGGCGTGTTGGGTGTGCATCAATTACGAACGCGTCGCTCGGGGCCAATACGCTTCATCCAACTGCATCTAGAATTGGAAGATAATATCCCACTTATTGAAGCGCATCGCATTTCTGACGAAGTAGAGGCTAAGCTTATCTCCGTGTTCCCTGATGCTGATGTATTAATTCACCAAGACCCGTATTCGGTCGTATTTGGACCAGAGAAGCAGCAGAAATTCCACTCGTGGTAATGCGTGCTAAAAATCAGCGGGCAAATGGTAAGTGAGTGGCTTTTGAACTAAAGTGAGTAAAAATTATTAACTGTTAGGTGATTCAAAAACCACCTTAGTAACAATTAATGTTGATTCTGATGTGAATCAACAAAGTTATTGAGTAAAACTGTAATACTCTTACAGAAGTAGAAATGTTACATAATTTTACGCGATTTGAGTGCTATTCCTGTTGAGGAAATGTAACATAACGCACAAATATAGATTTAAAATCTTGTTGATATACAATCAGCAAGAACAAGAATTGAATAATAGATTCCCAAAAATCGAGGGTGAGCATGATTAAGAAGATCGGTGTTTTGACCAGTGGTGGTGACGCTCCAGGTATGAACGCAGCAGTTCGCGGCGTTGTTCGTACTGCGTTATCAGTTGGCATTGAAGTTTACGGTATTTACGATGGCTACCAAGGCCTTGTTGAAGACCGTATCGAAAAGCTTGACCGTTCAAGCGTATCTGACGTGATCAACCGTGGTGGTACTTTCTTAGGTTCTGCACGTTTCCCTGAATTTAAAGACGTTGCTGTTCGTGAGAAAGGCATTGAGAACCTTAAGAAGCACGGTATCGAAGCACTTGTTGTTATCGGTGGTGACGGTTCTTACATGGGTGCTAAGAAGCTGACTGAAATGGGTTACCCATGTATCGGTCTTCCAGGCACAATCGATAACGATATCGCGGGTACTGACTACACAATCGGTTACCTAACAGCGCTTAACACTGTTATTGATTCAATTGACCGTCTACGTGACACGTCTTCTTCTCACCAACGTATTTCTATTGTTGAAATCATGGGCCGTCACTGTGGTGACCTTACGCTTATGTCAGCAATCGCGGGTGGTTGTGAGTACATCATTACTCCAGAGACTGGCCTAGATAAAGAACAGCTTATCAGCAACATCCAAGATGGCATTGCGAAAGGTAAGAAGCACGCAATCATCGCTCTAACTGAGCTAATGATGGATGCTAACGAACTGGCTAAAGAGATTGAATCTTCAACAGGTCGTGAAACTCGTGCAACGGTTCTTGGTCACATCCAACGTGGTGGTCGTCCTACTGCATTTGACCGTGTATTGGCTTCTCGCATGGGTAACTACGCTGTTCACCTTCTTCAAGAAGGTCACGGTGGTCGTTGTGTGGGTATCGAGAAAGAAGAACTTGTTCACCACGACATCATCGATTGTATCGAGAACATGCAGAACCCAGACCGTTCTGAGCTGTTCCGCGTTGCAGAAGAGTTGTTCTAAGCCACGCTTAGCGTTCGCTTAAAGAATTTAAAAACCGCTGATTATTCAGCGGTTTTTTTGTGCCTGCCGTTCTTTAGATTCATTGTAAAATCCCCTCCTAGCCTCCCCTTATGTCAGGTTTCTAGATCCCTTTAGCTTTCATTGGAAAGGGGAGGAACCGTTCCGTAGTTGTTGGAGCATATACCGACTACAACAAATTTTAGCGATTAACGTAAGCTTTCCTATTAGCGATTTATTGAACATTTTATGGTTTCAGTAAGCCTAGGGACCTAAGTGAACAAAGAAAGTTCTCCCCCTTTACCTTAGATCGGCAGGGTAATCGAAAATGTTGAAATAAGGGGGAGTTAGAGGGGGATGCGTACACAGAAGTTTATTTGGGGATTGAATTCATGATTTTCACCAAAACTTCTTCAAGATTCTGATTAACTTCATTATTGGTAAAGCGAAGCACCTTGATTCCAATCTTGTTTAAGTCTCGTGTACGCTGATGATCGTAAGCCTGTGCTTGTTCTGAAAAGTGGCTATTACCATCTATCTCAATGGCCAGTTTTAGTTCACAGCTGAAGAAATCCACGACGTACTTTCCGATGCTATGTTGTCTGCGAAACTTAATACCAAGCTGCTTGTTCCGTATATAAAACCATAGCTTGCGTTCTGGTTGAGGCATGTTGTTTCGGAGCTGTTTTCGAAATGTGTTTAGATGAGCTTGTGTATAAATCTTCATAACGCAGTCTAATAAACCGGAATGTTATTAAGTTACAAAGAGCTCAGTGCAAAAAAGAGGTTGGGAGTGGCGGTTTTCGAGCGAGATCAAAAAAGGCCAACCTAAGTTGACCTTTCATTTAATTTAAACGGTGAAGTTTAAATTAAGCTTTTGCTTCAGCTGCTGCTTTAGCGATAGCTGCGAAGCTTTTCGCGTCTAGAGCTGCGCCGCCAACTAGAGCACCGTCGATGTCTGGTTGTGCGAAGTAAGCTGCTGCGTTTTCTGGCTTAACAGAACCGCCGTATTGGATAACAACTTTCTTAGCAACTTCTTCAGATTTCTCTGCGATGTGTGCACGGATTTGAGCGTGGATGCGTTGTGCATCTTCAGCTGTAGCTGCTTTACCAGTACCGATAGCCCAGATTGGTTCGTAAGCGATGATAGCGCCTTCAAGAGCTTCAACACCTTGAGTGTTGATAACAGCGTCAAGTTGACGAGCACATACTGCAACAGTTTCGCCTGCTTCGTTTTGTGCTTCAGATTCACCGATACAAAGAACTGGAGTTAGGCCGTTCTCTTTTAGGAATGCGAATTTCTTAGCTACGAACTCATCTGATTCGTTGTGGTATTCACGACGCTCAGAGTGACCGATGATGATGTGAGATGCGCCGAACTCTTTAAGCATTGCTGGAGACATGTCGCCAGTGAATGCACCGCTGTTGTTTAGGTCAGAGTTTTGAGCACCTAGGATGATCGCGCTGCCCGCTTCAGTAAGCGTACGCTCTGCTAGATCAACGAAAAGTGCTGGTGGAGCAACTGCTACGTCTACGCCTGTTACGCCTTCAAGTTCAGCGTTAAGACCGTTTAGTAGATCAACAACCATTTCTTTGCTGCCGTTTAGTTTCCAGTTACCCATAACTACAGGATGACGCATAGGAATATCTCCAAAGTATTTAAATAAATCGAATGTAAAAAAGTAAACTTTATTACGAAATAATATAACAGATTAATATCAACAGATCATGACTGTGGTCATGACTTTCTTGGATCTTACTCAATGGTCAGAGTAGATTTTGAGCATATATCAGTGATCCGGCAGACAGAATAATAGCTAACTTCTCGGATTTTTCATCGTTAGTTGTTATTAAGGGACAAACGATTGCGTTAACAACAGGAAGTAACAATGCCGAATCTAGTTCTAGAGTACTCCAATTCAGTGGATGAGCGAGTAAATATCCAAGGCTTACTGGAAGATCTCCACCAAGTCGCTCTCACATGTGGCTTGTTTGATGTGCCATCAGTGAAATCTCGTTCACTGCGTTGCCATAATTGGTTGGTCGGTGATGAGGAAGATAGTGTAGACTTTATTCATATCAGCTTTGAGTTACTTTCGGGACGAAAGGAAGAGCAAAAGCGAGAATTGTCACGATCGTTAATGCAGATCCTGCAAGAACAAGCGAGTCATGTAAGAAGCTTAACGGTGAATATTCGTGATATGGATAAAAGTTGCTTTCAAAAAGTAATAAACTAACCATTGCTGCTGACTTTTAGCGGCGTATAAATTTGAGTATTTAAGATGTCGATGAAAGAATTACTGCTCTCTTTCAAGGGGAGAATTGGTCGTAAGACTTACTGGATTTGGAATGTTTTCTACTACATAGCGATTACCGGTTTTGCTTCAGGTATCTCTGTGTTGTTCCCTGCTTACTCTTATATCCTGCTACCAATCATCCTATTGATGCTTGTGATCCCAGACCTTGCGGTAACCGCTAAGCGCTGGCACGACCGCAATAAGTCTAATTACTGGCTACTATTGAATGTGCCATTAGTATTGGGTCGTTTAGCTTCGCCAATGGTTGCAACGACGACAGAGCCGGTATCGCCAATTCATATGGCGGCAACCGTCGCGGCATTAGTGTGTGGTTTCTGGATTCTGATTGAGTGTGGTTTGTTGAAAGGTACAGAAGGCCGTAATGACTACGGCGAAGACCCATGTGAATATTGAACAGCGAACCAATAAGAAGGGGGCATTACGCTCCCTTTTTCTTTTTAGTGCTTTGCTAATTTCAGTACATTTTAGGTTCGGTATTCGGCTTAAAAGGCACGACATTTTCAGGCAGAGATTCTTCAAAGCCGCAGCGCCCTTCGAGTGCATCTTGGAACTTACAGACCTGACAGCGCAGCTCTTGCATGAGTACGACATTGGCGTGGTGTGGGTTTTTACAACGGCTAACCACTAAGTCGATGTGACTTTGCTGCGCACGAAGTCGGTCTTGCATCACGTCTGAAGCCGAACAAATCATCTGTTCGCACATCTCGTGTTTGAATTGATTGAATGCTTTCGGGTCGCTTTTCGCGAGTTGGACAAGTTCATCAAAGGGTGGCAGTTTTTGAGCGGGTTGTGGATGCGCCATCATTCCTTCCTTAGCATTAAGCGTGTTTCATATGCTCTAAGCTTAAGAAAGAAATCTGTACAAATTTTAATCTATTTGTATTTTCTCAATATTGAGACGGTATTAGCCGATTACCTTTGCAATCAAAGGGCGGGTGTTAAGGTGTAAGTGCAGCGTCGTTCGCCAGCAATGATGTGCTCTGTACGGCTCACGTGACACTCATCTTTTAGTAACTCAGTAAACACGTTGAGCTCAGATTGGCACAGGCTAGGGCAGCGAGTTGCAGCCTTACAGATAGGGCAGTGGTTCTCAATCAAGATGTAGTGATCATCATGCTCTTGAAGCTCAGCCATGTAGCCTTCGTCTTCACGAAGCTGGGTGAGTTTTTTAAGCTTGCTGATGAGTGAATCACAGCCAGACAGCGCAGTTTGATATTGCTTAAGAGTGTGTTGTTCACGCTCGGCAGCAACCTTAGCCAGCCCTTCTTTACCAAATAGATTCTCGACAGCATCAATCACTTGAATGGTGAGTTCACCATGTCGGTCTGAAAATTGGTTATGACCTTGTTGAGTCAGGGACCAGTGGCGAGTCGGGCGACCCACTTTCACTTTCACATCATGAAACGCAAGAATACCGTCATCTTCCAGGCTTTGCAGATGTTGCCTTGCCCCCATTGTCGTCATGCCAAATTCTTCTGACAGTTGTTTCGCGGTTACCGCGCCTTGACGCTTAATGGTCTGTAAGATTCTGTCGCTTGTTTTCATACTATCCCTACCTAATGAACCTTACTATTATGAGGCAAGGTGTTTATAAAGCAAACCATTTACTATATTGATGATAATTTACTCTATTGGCTGCCATGGTCAGATTCTGGTGCGCTAATAAAACAAAAGGCTGATACTAGGTATCAGCCTTGGAATATTCTGTTTCACCGAATTTAGGCTTACAGGATATGACCTACTACTTCTGGATCTTTACGCTCTAGGTAGTGGATAGATTTGATGCGGCGAATTGTACGGCAGCGGCCACGGATAAGCAGGGTTTCTGTGGTTGCGATATTACCTTGACGAGAAATACCTTCTAGCAAGTCACCCTTAGTGATGCCTGTTGCTGAGAATACAACGTTGTCGCTGCGTGCCATGTCTTCCATCTTCAATACGATACCCGCCGTTACGCCCATTTCTGCGCAGCGCTCAAGTTCAAGTTCACCGTGCTTGCGGTTCTCTTCTGTGTCGCCTTTCACTTCGTGGCGAGGTAGAAGACGACCGTGCATGTCGCCGTCGAGTGCGCGAATTACCGCAGCCGAGACCACACCTTCAGGTGCGCCGCCGATGCAGTACATGACGTCTACTTCACTGTCTGGCATACAGGTTAAGATAGAAGCCGCAACATCACCGTCTGGCACAGCAAATACACGAACGCCCATTGCTTGCATGTCGGCGATGACTTGATCATGACGAGGCTTAGCAAGCGTGGTTACGACTAGAGTATCAAGTGTTTTACCTAGTGCTTTAGCGATGTTTTCTAGGTTTTCTGTTAGTGGCAGTTCTAGGTCAATCACGCCTTTAGCGCCAGGGCCAACAACCAACTTTTCCATGTACATATCAGGCGCTTTAAGGAAGCTGCCTTTTTCGCCCGCAGCCAATACAGCCAATGCATTTGATTGGCCCATTGCTGTCATGCGTGTCCCTTCAATTGGGTCAACTGCGATGTCGACAGCGTCGCCGCCCACACCTACGTTTTCGCCGATGTATAGCATAGGTGCATCATCGATTTCACCTTCGCCGATAACAATCTCACCGCTAATTTCGGTTTTGTTTAATAGGCTACGCATTACTTCTACAGCAGCACCATCTGCAGCGTTTTTATCGCCACGGCCAAGCCACTTGTAACCAGCTAGTGCTGCACCTTCTGTGACACGAGAGAATGACATTGCTAAATCGCGTTTCATGCGGACTCCAAAATTTTCAAAGGGGGAATAGAAATTTCGCGGCGAATTTTACCATATCCAAAAGGAAACGTTTGCCTTTTTGTTTTTTGGAGATTGCTCTCGATCAATTCGCAGTGGAAAACAGTTATTATTCATCAAAATAATCGGTTTGCCGTTGTGGCGGTAATCGTTCACGTCAATATTCGGTAAAAAGTGCTGTTTTTTTCATCGAATGGCGCAAAATATCGAATATATTGAGTGTTTATCCTTGCTCTGCTGAGTAGAATGGGGAAATAAGTGGAGTGAACCTTCACCATCAAACGGATAACTTAAAGGTAGGCCAGAATGTCTTTTGAAGTACTAGAGCAGCTAGAAGCAAAAATTCAAACAGCAGTAGATACAATTGCACTTCTTCAAATGGAAGTGGAAGAGCTTAAAGAAGAGAAACAAGCACTAGCAACAGAAGCTGGTGAGCTTAAAGAAAGCCGTCACGAGCTAGAGCAAAAAACTCAGCAAATGCAGGAAGAGCATTCAGCGTGGCAAGATCGCATCCGTAACCTTCTTGGTAAAATGGATGACGTAGAGTAATTGACTCTTCAGATTTAAAAAAACGCCCGCTACTGAGTAGCGGGCGTTTTTGTTTGTATTCTTATGCTTCGTATTCTTATGGTTTGTTTTATTATTTGAAGCTGAGTGAGAGTTACTCGACCTCTTCTTCTTCAACATCCAGATCAAGTTCGACATCTAAAGGCTCTGCCGAAAGAATAATGCCGGTGTTGTCAGCGTAGAGGTAATCTTCCGGTAAGAAGGTTACGCTGCCAAAGTTGACCGGTACGTCCAATTCGCCGACACCTTCTTGGCTCGCACCAACAGGGATAGAAGCCAAAGCCTGAATACCAATGTTCATGTCTTCTAGCTCATCGACTTCACGAACGCAGCCGTAAACCACAATACCTTCCCACTCATTGTCTTCGGCAAGTAGGGCAATCTCAGCATCGATCAGCGCTTTGCGTAGTGAGCCGCCACCATCGATTAACAACACACGTCCCAGACCATCTTGCTCTAATACGGAGCGAATCAAAGCATTGTCTTCAAAACACTTTAATGTCGTGATCTGTCCTGCGAAGGATGCACGTCCACCGAAGTTGCTGAACATGGGCTCCACGACATCAACTTGATCCAAATATATGTCGCACAGTGCTGAAGTGTTGTATTCCATTAGTATACCTTTTGAACAATGAGCTTACTTTGAGTATATCGGTGCTTGATCCCTTTGCAATGATTAGTCTCATTTAACTCAATAGAGTTTGAGCTACGACAACCCCTGCAAACAATAGGTTAGTGACCAGTGAGCATTTCACAATCACTGGCATCATTGGTGCAATCTGCACTGGTTTTTCGGTTTCCCAAACGGCCTTGCCATGTTTGTAAACAATAACAATGCTCAATAAAAACGGCAGGCTGATCCAGACCGGTTTTTCTTGAATCAGTAGGTAGATAGCGAAAGAAGCAAGGGCGAGCCCAAGCAGTGCAAAATGATAGTGCTTGGCTTTGCGTTGCCCTAGGCGAACCGCCATGGTGCGCTTACCACATTCGCTGTCGTTCTCTATATCACGCATGTTGTTGATGTTGAGTACCGCAACCGCCATTAATCCACAGCCTAAGGCCGGAAGAAATAGGCTTGGCTCAACATGACCAGTGTGTAGGAAGTATGTGCCTGAAACGCCTAACAAACCGAAGAAGATAAATACCGATAAGTCGCCAAGGCCAATATAACCATAAGGTTTATTGCCCACGGTGTAAGCGATGGCAGCCATTATGGCTAATACGCCTAACGCGATGAAAGATAAGATGCTTTCAATCGAGGTTAAGGCATGAAAAATAAGAATCAGCCCAGCGAGCATGGTAAACACGATGTTGAGGATGATCGCTTGTTTCATGGTTTTCGCAGTCACCGCACCAGATTGCATTGCACGTGTTGGCCCTAGACGGTTTTCGTTGTCTGTGCCTTTTACTGCGTCGCCATAGTCATTGGCTAGGTTCGACAGGATTTGTAATAAGGTGGCAGTTAAAAAAGCCAGTAGGGCTATTGATAGAGAAAACTGACCGCCGGCGAACGCTAAACTACTTCCTGTAAGAATAGAGACGAGTGCGAGAGGCAGAGTTTTTGGTCGTGCGGCATCAAGCCAAATCAGTAGAGATTGTTTCATCGTAGGTCTATTTCTTTGTAAGTCTTCGTTTCAAACTGTGATTTGAGTATACGCCCATTTTTCGGGTAATAAAAAGCCCACTCGAAAGTGGGCCTTGAATTCGCTTATTAGCTGCTATTTCTTTGAGATAGAGCAATAAGTTGGAGTTTTGTGTGCTACAGGATGAAGCGACTTAGGTCTTCGTCTTCTACGAGCTCGCCAAGCTTAGATATTACATAAGCTTCATCAATCAGCAATTTACTGCCTGCTCGGTCTGTTGCGTCAAATGAAATTTCATCCATTAGGCGCTCCATGACTGTGTGTAGACGACGCGCACCGATGTTTTCAGTGGTTTCGTTCACACGCCATGCTGCGTCTGCAATTTGGTTGATGCCATCTTCAGTGAACTCAATGCCGACATCTTCTGTTTTCATCAGGGCAATGTACTGTTCTGTCAGTGACGCCTTTGGTTCAGTAAGAATACGTTTGAAGTCATGTGCTGATAGTGCTTCAAGTTCTACGCGGATTGGCAGACGACCTTGCAATTCAGGGATCAGATCTGATGGCTTAGCCACTTGGAATGCACCTGATGTGATAAACAAGATGTGGTCAGTTTTAACCATGCCGTGCTTCGTTGATACTGTGCTGCCTTCGATTAGAGGCAGTAGGTCGCGCTGAACACCTTCACGAGATACGTCTGGGCCTGAGCTGTCGCCACGCTTACAGATTTTGTCGATCTCATCGATGAATACGATGCCGTTGTTTTCAGCGTTGAAGATCGCGCTCTCTTTTAGCTCTTCTTGGTTCACAAGCTTCGCAGCTTCTTCTTCCGTCAGTGCTTTGAATGCGTCTTTGATTTTCATCTTACGCTTTTTCTTGGTGTCGCCCGCTAGGTTTTGGAACATGCCTTGCAGCTGGTTGGTCATCTCTTCCATACCCGGAGGTGACATGATTTCAACGCCCATTTGCGGTGCGGCTACATCGACTTCGATCTCTTTGTCGTCTAGCTTACCTTCGCGCAGTTTCTTGCGGAAAATCTGACGAGTGTTTGAAGAGGTGGTGTCTTCAGTTGATTGCTCGTTCTGACCCCAAGCATCACGTGCTGGTGGTAGAAGGGCATCAAGAATACGTTCTTCAGCTTGCTCTTCAGCGCGGTATTGTACTTTTTCCATCGCTTGTTGATGTGTCATCTTGATCGCAACGTCCGTTAGATCACGGATGATGGTCTCAACTTCTTTACCAACGTAGCCAACTTCGGTGAACTTAGTCGCTTCTACCTTGATGAACGGCGCATTAGCGAGTTTCGCTAGACGGCGAGCAATTTCAGTTTTACCCACACCTGTTGGGCCAATCATCAGGATGTTTTTTGGCGAAACTTCAACACGCAGGCTTTCTTCAAGCTGCATACGACGCCAGCGGTTACGTAGAGCGATAGCCACTGAACGCTTAGCGTTGTCTTGGCCGATAATGTGGCGATTGAGTTCGTGAACAATTTCGCGAGGAGTCATCTCAGACATGGTTTTTCCTTAATTCTTTAATCACTGTTGAATACAACGTTATTGATGGAAGCGGTCGTTACTCTGGCTTTGGCAGCTCAACGGTGCTTTCTAGTTCTTCAATAGTGTGGTGATGGTTGGTGAATACACAGATATCGCCAGCAATGTTCAGCGACTTTTCTGCGATTTCACGCGCATCTAAATCAGTATTTTCTAATAGTGCAGTCGCTGCTGCTTGAGCGAAGTTACCGCCCGAACCGATCGCAATCAGGTCGTTTTCTGGTTGAACGACGTCACCGTTACCAGTAATGATCAGTGAAGCGGTTTCATCCGCGACTGCTAGCAGTGCTTCTAATTTACGTAGAGCACGGTCGCTACGCCAATCCTTCGCCAGCTCAACGGCAGCTTTGGTTAGGTGGCCTTGGTGCATTTGCAGCTTGCTTTCAAATTTTTCGAATAGCGTGAAAGCATCTGCCGTACCGCCAGCAAAACCTGCCAGTACTTTATTGTTGTATAGGCGACGTACTTTACGGGCGTTGCCCTTCATTACTGTATTGCCCAGAGATACTTGTCCATCACCCGCGATGACGACTTTATTATTACGACGTACAGATACAATGGTAGTCACGAGTCGACCTCTTTTGATTATTATTTATGGTTACTACTTATATGTGGCTCCACTATCATGAATTCAAGTGCCACATTTAATGGTATGTCATATCAAAAAAACTAAATGTTACCAGTTGTTTCAAACATCCATTACCTGTTGAGCCTATGTGTGGCAAGGGTTGGTGGGTTAATAGTTTGTGATAAATATAAAAAAAGATAAAACAAATTTCTAACGTGAAATGGTTAACACTTTTTGTTTGATTTATAAGGAATGATGTTCACTAATCAGTGGTATTCACTGCATAAGGAGTAGTGTGATGAATAGTGACAATATCAGTTTTTTTAATAGAGATATGGATCTGGATGAGCTGTCTATACTGCATCATCTGATGTATCAGGAGGCGGGCGAGTGTTCAACAGAACATCTAAAAAACTCGGTCAACGTTTTTCTTAAACGTCCATTTCCTAACGTTTTAGCGCACTTGGATTTTTTTGGTTACATCGAGATAAATAAGGAGCAGGTCTACCTGACTGACTTTGGGCTTGAGTACTACGAACAAGTACCTCAGTTTCGTTAAAACGCACTCTTTTGATTAACATACTGGTATTGCTTGTGCGATGAACTATTGAACGCTTTCAAACAGCAATAGGGGGAATCCTCTTCCCCCTATTATATATTGAGTTGATTAAGACCCGTCTTTCCAAATAGCGCAAGGTTCAATTTTCGCTCGTTGCAGCTTATGGCGATCGCGTTCTGCGTCACGCTTCAACTTGTATGGCCCTAAAACCACACGGTACCAGCTACTGCCATCTTTCTTGCGGATCTCACTTGAGATACCTTGGAAGGCAATATCCAACTTACGTGCTTCTGCCTGCGACGAGGTTTTGTAAGCGCCACACTGCATGATGTAAGGGATCTTAGAGATCTGTTGCTCTTTGGCTTTTACTTCAATCTCGCGGCTTGGCAGCGTTTCAACGTAGTCCCACTTCTCTTCAGGAGGCGGCGGAATCACTTTCGCTGGTTTTGGCTTAGGTTTTGGTTTGGTTGCCACAGGCGTTGGTGCAGGCGGCTCAGGATCATTACTCAATAGGTAAAGTCCGTAACCAAAACCACCGGCAAGGAGGATCGCCAAAAGACCACTGCGCCAAGGTTTACGGCGAGGTGCTTGTTTTTTGGTCGGTTTTTTCGTGCCACGACCGCGCTTTACATAATCTCTATTAGCCACAAGACAATTCAATAGTTGCTGATTCTGCCCTCATGGTAATCCAGATTGCGCGAGGATAATAGTGCAGAAATGGAAGCGGCACATCAAAATGTGCCGCAGATTTATAAGGGTATTTCTAAGGGTTATATTCGAGGTGGCGCTGTACTGCCTCGAACCACTAATTTAGCTTCAAGCAGACGCGAACCTGCTTGCACATCGTTGCCTTTTAATAGATCAAGCATCATCAACATCGCTTGGCGTCCAATCTCATAACGAGGCTGAGAAATGGTGGTTAGCGGTGGATCGCAGTATTGAGCGAATTGGATGTCATCGAAGCCGACAATCGATAGGTCTTGAGGAACGCGCAAGCCCAGCTTCTTCGTTTCTTGAATCGCACCAATCGCCATCGCATCGTTGTGACAGAAGATAGCTGTAGGTTGTTCAGGAAGTGCCAGTAATTGACGAACCGCTTGAGCGCCCGCTTCAAAGGTGAAGTCACCGACCGTGCTATAGGCTGGATTCATTGAGACTCCGGCGCGACGCAGCGCTTGCTGGTAGCCTTGTTGGCGGAACTTACACAGTGTTGCCGATACTGGTCCTGAAATTTGAGCAATACGCTTATGACCTAACTGAGCTAGGTAGTTCACCGCTTCAAAGGCAGAGGTCAGGTTATCGATGTGTACCGTAGGCAGTTCAAGCTCAGGGGCAAACTCACACGCCATTACCATCGGCGGTAAATTCTTTTGTTCAGGTTTGCTGACATCAAACGGATGGTCAGTACCCAGCAGCAACATGCCGTCGGCTTGTTTGGTGAAAACTAAGTTAACAAACGAAGACTCGCGCTTCTTTTGCTGGCCGCTATCACCCAGTAGAACAAGGTAATCATTTTCTACTGCGGCATCTTCGATACCACGAATGATCTCGGCGAAATAAGGGTCACAGATATCAGGAACAATAGTGATGATGGTTTTTGATTCGTTGCGACGTAAGTTTCTAGCTAATGTATTGGGTGAGTATCCAGCTTCAAGTACTGCTGTTTCCACTCGTTTGCGAGTCGAAACTGAGACTTTCTCAGGGTTCATCAATGCACGTGATACCGTGGCTGTTGAGACGCCTGCTAGCTGGGCAACATCCTTCATTGTCGCCATAAATTAAACCCTCTTTTAAGTTCCTTTGCCGCCTAAGCATCTAAGGCGTGAATAATAAATGTAATCGAATAGATATTATGAAAGTGTTGCTAACACTTTTTTTATTGCAATATTTTATTCGTTTAATCCGTGTAAAGTTACGGCTAGATTAACAAAAATCACATGACTAGTGTGAAGTTGCTCACGAGAAATATGAAATATTTGTGAACAAACTTATCATTAGTTTTAACCCAAGTGGGTTTAACTCAAATCTTGCGGCTCAATATCGAGTGACCAGCGAACTTTTTTCGCAGCAGGTAACATATTGATGGCCGGCTTGGCACTCATCAATAGCTTCTGCATTAACGAGCGCGTCTGAGTTTGTAAGATTAACTGCCAGCGCGATTTGCCCGCTCGTTTTGCTAACGGAGCCGGGGTTGGCCCTAACACCATGCAATATTGGTCAAACAGCGGGTGCGATTCCAATGTGTGACGAACCTGACGCAAGAACTCTTCCACCAAGCGAGTGTCATTGGCTTCTGCTCTAAACAGCGTCATAAAGGTATAGGGCGGTAACATTGCCTGCTTACGTTCTGCTAGCGCCGTCTGAGCAAAGTGGTTATAGTCTTTGTGTAGCAAGGCTTGCAACAACCCATGTTCTGGGTGGTGAGTCTGTAAGATCACTTCACCGGGTTTGCTTGCTCGTCCTGCGCGTCCCGCTACTTGGATGAATAGCTGCGCAAGACGTTCAGAGGCACGGAAGTCACTACTATATAAAGAGCCATCCACATCCAATAACGCCACAAGTGTCACGTCAGGGAAATGGTGACCCTTAGCAAGCATCTGCGTGCCGATAAGAATTTGGAATTCACCCTTACGAATCGACTCGAGCGCGCTTTCTAAGCTGCCTTTACGGCGGGTGCTGTCGCGGTCAATACGAATGGTTTTGTATTCCGGGAATAGTTGACCAAGTTGAGCTTCTAACTGCTCGGTACCGACACCCACTGTCACCAAGTTCACAGACCCACAACCTTGGCAATTGTGCACGATATGCTGCTGAGAACCACAGTGGTGGCAGCGCATCTCATTGCTGTATTGGTGATAGGTGTAGTAAGCATCGCAACGTTTACACTCGGCTGTCCAACCACAATCGTGACACATCAATGCGGGAGAAAAACCTCGGCGATTGAGGAATAGCATCACTTGGTTGCCAGCTTTGAGGTGTCTTTGCATCTCTGCAATTAACGACGCAGACAAACCACTTTCTAGATATTCACCTTTAACGTCCAACACCTTATTGGTGGTCGGCAGTGCGACACCCGCACGTGAAGTCAGGGTGAGATAACTGTATTTGCCGATCTGAGCGTTGTGCAGCGTCTCAAAGGCCGGAGTCGCCGAGCCTAACACAACTGGAATCTGCGCTTTGTGCGCACGCATGATCGCCACATCACGAGCGTGGTAGCGCAGGCTATCTTGCTGTTTATAAGACGCGTCGTGTTCTTCATCGACAATGATAATACCTAGGTCAGCAAACGGCGTGAACAGAGCCGAACGGGTACCAATCACGATGCCCGCTATTTTATCGCGCGCCGATAACCAAGCATTCAGTCGCTCAGAATCGTTTAAACCTGAGTGGATAACCTCAACAGGTACATTAAAGCGTCGCTTAAAGCGGTTAATCGTTTGAGGGGTGAGGCCAATCTCGGGCACGAGCACTAACGCTTGTTTACCTTGGTCGAGAATCGGCTTAATCATATTAAGGTAAACCTCGGTCTTACCTGAGCCAGTAACGCCCTCTAACAGGAAGCAACCAAAGTCGGTTTGGCTATTTACGGTCGCAATCGCGATGGCTTGTTCGGCATTGAGCTTAGGCTTGTCTTGGTCGTTTTCAAGATCAACTGGCCACGGCTGACGCGTTGGCTTTTTCTCTACCGATTCAATCCAGCCTTTCTCTTCTAGCGTTTTGAGTACGGCGCTGCCAACTTCTTCATCAATGAACTCTTGATGAGGAACCGGGCCGTGTTCAAGCATGTGCATCACTTTGGCTTGCTTGACCGCGCGACCAAAACCTTGCATCAGTTGGTCTTTGCCTGATGGCGTTAACTGCCACTCAACCAGCGTCGCGAAGTCGGCGGCTTTGCCTTTTCTTAGAGCGCTCGGAAGGGCGTTAGCAAAGGTTTCGCCAAGAGGGTACTGATAAAACTGACTGCACCACATTAATAGTGAATAGACAGATTCCGGCCAAACAGGCTGATTATCTAACAAGGCTTTAATCGGTTTGAGCTTGTCTAGCTCGAATTCAGATTCGTTAACCAGAGCCGTGACAATGCCGGTTAAGGTTTGTCGTCCAAAAGGCACAGAGACTCGTCCACCAATAATCGGAAATAGGTGGTTTGGAATCTTGTAATCGAACTGCTTGTCGAGTGGAACAGGCAGTGCCACGCGGGCAATCATTGGACGCATAAAGGGACGGCTTTATCTGAGTTGACGAGAGCGAACAGTCTAAAGGATAAGGCGGTTAAATTCGAGAAGCAGTTTGGATGAAGGTGGCGAGTTAGCGTATACCGACAACGACAGCCCGAAATCTCAGGCCGATAAAGGAAATAAAGAGAGAATTGGTGAAAAATGTATCAAATCGGTTGATCCTGCTTTATAGATTCATTACTATACTGCGCCTTAAAGGTATGGCTTCATCACTCTTTTGTGTCGATGCGGTGTCTTTATTTCTTTTTTAAACTACGTGTGGTGTGCGGCTTAGAATCGTATAGCGACACGGCCTACTTGAGGTTATCCCATGAAAGCTGGAATCCACCCAGAATACAAAGCAGTTACTGCAACTTGTTCTTGCGGCAACACATTTGAGTTCAACTCAACGCTAGCAAAAGAATCAATCCACCTAGACGTATGTGACAAATGTCACCCGTTCTACACTGGTAAGCAACGTATCGTAGATACTGGCGGCCGTGTTGATCGCTTCAACAAGCGTTTCGGTGCTCTTTCTAGCAAGAAGTAATTCTCGCTATTTAGACATGAAAAAGGACACTTCGGTGTCCTTTTTTGTTGCCTGTAATTTGAGAAAGCACTGACTTCTATTCAAGCATCACTCTCACCCAACGATAAGTTGCCTCTCTATTCTATTTCAGGGCAATTCCTTGCGTATCTCTCTTCACCAAAATTCAGCACGAAACTTCAACAAGCGATAGTAATTTCAACTGCTCACTGGTCTTATTAGTAGTGAAATCTCGTTTTTTAATGAGACAGAGGCTTCAACCACCTAGGAACTTTGAAGTACATCCATTAACATGAACAAGATCCCCCAAATAATAATATCCTAGGAACCTACACCTATGTCTGAAGACAGCAGCCAAGCTCAATCCTCTCAAGAATTATCACCTCAAGAACAATTCCGTCAGCAAGCTCTTGATTACCATGAGTTCCCAATTCCAGGCAAAATTGCCGTAGAACTGACGAAGCCTGCAAACTCTGCAGAAGACCTAGCACTTGCATACAGCCCAGGCGTGGCTGAGCCTGTTCGCGAGATCGCACAGAACGTTGATAACGTTTATAAGTACACAGGTAAAGGCAACATGGTTGCAGTTATCTCTAACGGTACAGCGATTCTTGGCCTAGGTAACCTTGGCCCTATTGCTTCTAAACCTGTTATGGAAGGCAAAGCGCTCCTGTTTAAGCGTTTTGCTGGTTTAGATTCTATCGATATTGAAGTAAAACACCGCACAATCGATGAGTTCGTTGATACAGTTGCGAATATCGCAGATACATTCGGCGGTATTAACCTGGAAGACATCAAAGCACCAGACTGTTTTGAGATTGAACGTCGCCTGATTGAACGTTGTGATGTTCCGGTATTCCACGATGACCAACACGGTACTGCGATTGTAACGGCAGCGGGTATGCTGAATGCGATCGAGCTTCAAGGTAAGAAACTTGAAGAGTGTAAGATCGTTTGTTTAGGTGCTGGCGCAGCGGCGGTTGCTTGTATGGAACTACTGATTAAGTGTGGCGCTCAGCGTGAAAAAATCTACATGCTTGACCGTAAAGGTGTGATCCATACTCGTCGTGATGACCTAAACGAATACAAAGAGCTGTTCGCAAATAACACTGATAAGCGTACGCTTGAAGATGTTATCGAAGGCGCTGACCTGTTCTTGGGTGTATCGGGGCCGAATCTACTGCCTGCTGAAGCACTAACGCTGATGGCTGATAAGCCTGTTGTGTTTGCATGTTCAAACCCAGATCCAGAGATCAAGCCTGAGCTTGCACACGAAGTTCGTTCTGACCTAATCATGGGTACAGGCCGCAGTGATTACCCTAACCAAGTAAACAACGTACTTTGTTTCCCATTCATTTTCCGTGGTGCACTAGACGTGCGTGCGAGCGAAATTAATGACGAAATGAAGCTAGCGGCGGTTAAAGCGATTCGTGAACTGGCGAAAGAAGAAGTTCCAGCTGAAGTACTAGCAGCTGCGGGCGAGACTGCACTGGAGTTCGGTAATGGTTACATCATTCCTAAGCCAATGGACCCACGTCTACTTCCTCGCGTAGCAAAAGCAGTAGCAGAAGCGGCTGTTGAATCTGGCGTAGCTCGTATCGAGATGCCTGCTAACTACATGGCTTAATAGCTTGTTATAGTTTTATAGCGACTGCTCTATTGAGCGCAAAAGAATAATAAAAAACCGACTCATCTGGAGTCGGTTTTTTTATGTCTATCATTCACAGCGCAATCATATAAAACTATGCGTGATGTGATCAATAGGGTTCAGCTAGAGCGAATCAATAATGAAGGCAGTGACTGAGTTGTTTTTATTCTTCGTCAAACGCTTCGAACTCGATACCCATCTCTGTCATCAGTTTTTTCACTTCAGCAGGAATATCGTCTGGGCGGTCTTTACGAAGGTCTTCATCCGTTGGTAGTGGTTGGCCTGTGTACGCATGTAGAAAGGCTTCGCACAGTAGCTCACTGTTTGTTGCATGGCGTAGGTTGTTAATCTGGCGGCGAGTACGCTCGTCAGTAAGCACCTTTAGCACTTTTAAAGGGATAGAAACTGTAATTTTCTTTACTTGTTCGCTTTTCTTTCCATGCTCAGCATATGGGCTTATGTATTCACCATTCCAGTCGGCCATTGCGTACCTTCATCACTTTAGTTGTTAGAATAAATTAATAGTGGTGATTTTAGCGGGATTTACCGCCATAAGCAAAGACATATAGACGTCTGGAAGTGTTGACGTCTCACGTTTATGAAAGTAAAGTGAATAACATATATCTAACACAGCCGCAAAATGCCGACAAGCCGCTGTGATTCTCAGACGCAAAACTTGTAAGGAAGCACCTATGAGCAGCCGGAAGCCAGCAACAATCGCAGTACGTACTGGTATCGAGTCAGACACGCAACACCATGCCGTTGTCCCACCCATTTATCTTTCGACTAACTATGGGTTTCCCGCTTTTGGTGAAGTGCCAAAGTACGATTACACCCGTTCTGGTAACCCAAACCGCGGTTTATTAGAGACGGCACTGTTTGAGCTTGAATCAGGCAAAGGCGCGGTTGTGACTAACTGTGGTACTTCGGCGCTTAACTTATGGGTTTCGGCTTTCTTAGGCGGCGATGATCTTATTATTGCACCGCACGATTGCTACGGCGGTACTTACCGTCTGTTTAACACTCGCTCGCTAAAAGGT
Organism: Vibrio sp. 10N.247.310.98; assembly: GCF_041467395.1. Taxonomy (NCBI): domain Bacteria; kingdom Pseudomonadati; phylum Pseudomonadota; class Gammaproteobacteria; order Vibrionales; family Vibrionaceae; genus Vibrio; species Vibrio sp. 10N.247.310.98. The sequence continues at coordinate 63,520 of NZ_JBFSUL010000012.1, forward strand.
GACTTCAAAGTTCTGTTCGTTGATCAATCGGATCAAGCAGCGCTGGATGCGGCGCTCGCGCTTAAGCCAAAGTTGATCTTAATTGAAACCCCATCGAATCCACTGGTTCGCGTGGTTGATATTGCAGAAACTTGCCGTAAAGCGAAAGAGGTTGGTGCTCTGGTTGCTGTCGACAACACGTTTTTGACACCTGTGTTCCAAAAGCCTTTAGAGCTGGGTGCTGATTTTGTTATCCACTCAACCACTAAGTACATCAATGGACACTCAGATGTTATTGGTGGCGTTGTGGTCACTAAGACAGAAGAACACGCTGAAGAGTTAGCATGGTGGGGCAACTGTATTGGTGCGACCGGCACACCATTTGATAGCTACATGACTTTACGTGGTATTCGTACGCTAGGTGCGCGTATGCGAGTTCACGAAGAAAGCTCACGTGAAATTCTAGCGTCTCTGCAGCAACAAGATCTTGTTGGCACTATTTACCACCCAAGCCTTCCTGAACATCCGGGTCATGATATCGCGAAGAAACAGCAATCGGGCTTTGGTTCCATGCTCAGTTTTGAGTTTGCGGGCTCATTCGAGGCGCTTAAATACTTTGTTGATAAGTTAGCGCTGTTTTCTTTGGCAGAATCATTGGGCGGTGTTGAAAGCCTGATTTGTCACCCTGCGTCGATGACTCACCGCGCGATGGGTGAAGAAGCCTTAGCAGAAGCGGGTGTTTCTCAGCAACTACTGCGTCTATCTGTTGGCCTTGAAGATGCAGAAGACCTAATCGATGACCTCAAGCAAGCGTTTGAAAGAACACAGCGCTTTATCGCTGAAGGGGAGGGTTAATAATGGCAACCTTTCGCCAGCTACATAAATTTGGTGGCAGCAGTTTAGCGAATCCTGAATGTTACCAACGCGTGGTCAACATTCTTAGAGAATACTCATCAGCATCTGATTTGGTGGTGGTATCGGCAGCAGGCAAAACAACCAACCGTTTGATTGAATTTGTTGAAGCGCTCGACAAAGATGGTCGTATTGCCCATGAATGCCTACAAGCACTTCGTCAGTTCCAACTCGATCTGATTGAAGCACTGCTTGAGGGTGAATCAGCCGCACAACTTACTTCAACCATTCAACAAGAATTTACCGCTTTGGGTGAGCTAACGGCTCCCTTGAGCGAAGCACAAAAAGCAAAAGTGCTTGGACACGGTGAGGTTTGGTCTTCACGTATACTCGCGGCTTTGTTGTGCCAGCATGATTTACAAGCCGTTGCTCAAGATGCGCGTGCTTTTTTACGTGCAGAAGTGGGCGCTCAGCCTGAAGTCGACCGCGCACGTTCTTACCCTCTGATCAAAGAAGCCTTGGCGCAGCATGCACATTGCCGCGTGGTGATTACGGGCTTTATGGCTCAGAACTGCCAGGGTGAAACGGTATTGCTTGGCCGTAACGGTTCGGATTACTCAGCAACCGTGATTGGTGCTTTGGCTGAAGTTGAACGCGTGACGATTTGGAGTGATGTGGCAGGCGTTTACAGCGCTGACCCTCGTCTGGTTTCAGATGCGTGTCTATTGCCTCTACTTCGCCTTGATGAAGCCAGCGAATTGGCTCGTCTTGCCGCTCCAGTGCTTCACAGCCGAACGCTACAGCCTGTGGCTCAAAGTGCTATGGATCTCAGCTTACGCTGCAGCTATCAGCCGGAGGCGGGCTCTACACAGATCGAGCGTGTACTGGCATCGGGTCGTGGCGCAAAAATCATTACCTCTTTGGATGAAGTGCTTATCGTGCAACTGACCTTTGGTCACGGCCATGATTTCGACCGTCTAGAGAGTGAAGTGCTTGAAGGGCTTAAGCGTGCTCAACTTGAGCCGCTTGCTTATGAGCTTGAACCGGATCAACACTGTTTGCGTCTTGCCTACACAGAAGAGATTGCTGGTGGTGCATTAGAATATCTCCAAGACCATGCGATTGAAGCTGAGATTAAGCTAAAAGAAGGTTTCTCTCTGATTGCTGCAGTGGGTGCGGGTGTGACTAAGAACCCTAACCATTGCTACGGTTTCTACCAGCAGCTTAAGAGCTCGCCGGTTGAGTTCATCTCAGAAGCGAACTCAGGCTTAAGCTTGGTGGCTGTGATTCGTAAGAGTGAAACATCAAGTCTAGTGAAAGGCATTCATTCTCAACTGTTCCAAGCGCAGAAGCGTGTTGCGATTGCCTTGTGTGGTAAGGGCAATATTGGTTCAAGCTGGTTAAGCCTGTTTGCTGAGCAAAAAGCGGAACTTGAAAAGCGCCGTGGAATGAACTTTGAATTGGTTGCCGTGGTTGATAGCCAAACCTATTGGTTCGACGATCAAGGCATTGATGCGACTTCGGTAGGTAAGCGCTTTGACGACGAAGCTATTGCTAACAATGGTAACGACTGGTTAGAGCGTTTGGGCTCTATTCAAGGTTATGACGAAGCAGTGGTTCTGGATGTGACTGCGAGCCCAGTGCTTGCAGCAAAGTATCTGCAAATCGCACAACAAGGTATTCACCTAATCTCGGCGAACAAGGTGGCAGGTTCTGCATCGAGCGAGTATTACCATCAAGTACAAGATGCTTTCGCTAAGATCAGCCGTCATTGGTTGTACAACGCGACAGTGGGTGCTGGATTGCCGATTAACCACACGGTACGTGACCTACGTGAAAGTGGCGATGACATCATTGCGTTGTCTGGCATTTTCTCGGGCACGTTGTCTTGGTTGTTCCAACAGTTTGATGGCACCGTGCCGTTCAGCGAGTTGGTTGACTTAGCATGGCAACAAGGCCTTACGGAACCTGACCCTCGTGCTGACCTAGATGGCTCAGACGTGATGCGTAAGCTGGTGATTCTGGCGCGTGAATCTGGTTTGGATATCGAACCTGAAAACGTAAAAGTGGAATCACTGGTACCTGCAGAGCTGCAAGATCTATCTGTGGATGACTTCTTCGACAAAGCTTCTGTACTGAGCGAAGAGCTGGCTGAGCGTTTAGAGAAAGCGCACTCTCAACAGAAAGTTCTGCGTTACGTAGCGCGTTTGGAGAAGAACGGTAAGGCAACCGTAGGCGTTGAAGCACTGTCTAAAGAACATGCTCTGGCGAACTTGTTGCCTTGCGACAACATCTTTGCGATTGAGAGCAAATGGTACAAAGATAATCCATTGGTTATTCGTGGCCCAGGTGCCGGTCGTGAAGTAACGGCAGGTGCAATTCAATCTGATTTAAACAGAATGTCTAGCCTGTTCTGATACTCAGATCGGTTGGTTTAGTGTCTAAATGGCATACTATTCACTAAGATAAATAAGGCTGAAAGCACGATGTGTTTTTCAGCCTTTTTTCTACATTATTTCTGCTTTGCGACCCATCTAACGACTTGAGTTTTACTCACGATCTACTTGAGAAAAATTCATAATGGATCTGTTGACATTAAATCGTATTCAATACATTCTACAGACATATAGACGTCTAAACGTCGTTTAAGGATTTGAGTTTTAGTGGTTGCTTTTGCCACAGGGAGAGTAAGATGGGATACACACACGCTAGTCATATCGACGCTTTAAATCAGAATATCGCTGAGCTTTCTGACAATATCAATGTGTCATTTGAGTTTTTTCCACCAAGCAGTGAGAAGATGGAAGAGACCTTGTGGAACTCTGTTCACCGTCTTAAAACACTTCAACCAAAATTTGTATCGGTAACTTACGGTGCAAACTCGGGTGAACGTGACCGTACCCACTCAATCATTAAAGAAATTAAGAACCAAACGGGTCTAGTGGCAGCACCACACCTCACATGTATTGATGCGAGTCGTGAAGAGCTGATTCAAATTGCTGACGACTACTGGGCAAATGGTATTGAAAGCATTGTTGCGTTGCGTGGTGACATTCCAGCAGGCGGCGGTGCGCCAGAGATGTACGCGTCTGATTTAGTCGAGCTACTTAAATCTCGCCACGATTTTGATATCTCAGTAGCGGCATTCCCTGAGGTTCACCCTGAAGCAAAAAGCGCTCAATCTGACCTAATTAACCTAAAGCGTAAAGTGGATGCCGGTGCTAACCGTGCCATCACTCAGTTCTTCTTCGATGTAGAAAGCTACCTACGTTTTCGTGACCGTTGTGTGGCGGCTGGTGTTGATGTTGAGATTGTTCCGGGCATCTTACCTGTTTCTAACTTCAAACAAGCGTCTCGTTTCGCTGCGATGAATAACGTAAAAGTACCGGGCTGGATGGCGAAGCAATTCGAAGGCTTGGATGATGATCCAACGACTCGCCAGTTAGTCGGTGCGAGCCAAGCGATCGATATGGTTCGTACGCTGAGCCGTGAAGGTGTGAAAGACTTCCACTTCTACACGCTAAACCGTGCAGAAATGACCTACGCACTTTGCCATACTCTAGGTGTTCGCCCACAAGTTGCTGCGCTGTAATTAAGCTTCAGCCTTGTTAAAGCGCTATTTGCTGTAAATCTCAAATCCGATAGATACAAAAAAGGCTTGGACTCTATAAGAGTTCAAGCCTTTTGCTTTTCTAGCTTAACTTAAGCAAGAGCACCAAGTTCAAGCAGTACTTCTTCAGCCCATACAATCCATGCTTCACGGATAAGTAGGTTACGACGAAGAGTAAGACGCTCAAGGCGTGCTTGCTTGTCTAGAGTTGATGGCGTTGCGTAGTAAGCCGCTTCGATTTCACGGTAGTGAGAAACCAGTTTGCGAGACTCTTCTACTAGCTCAGCAAGTTGTACACGGTAAGCGTCAGAAGGTTGTACAGCACAAGCCATTAGCTTAGCTGAGAACTCGTCACGAACGGTTGGGTGTGCAGTTGGTTGTTCAAACCATTCACCTAGCGCGCCACGGCCAGCATCAGTGATAGAGTAAACTTTACGATCAGGTTTGCCTTCTTGAGGCTCAAGCACGCAAGTTACCTGGTCGTTCTGAGCCATTTTATTTAGCTCGCGGTAAACTTGTTGATGGCTAGCTTTCCAGAAGTAACCAATGCTTGCGGAGAATTCTTTTGTGATATCGTAACCAGTAGCATCGCGTGTACTTAAAACGGTTAGAATTACGTGTGGTAATGACATGTCTGAAATCCAAATGGTAAACAGTAAACAAATACTTAAACAACAAGTGTGCTTCTAATGGCACGTTATATTGGTTATGTCTAAGTAGCACCAACTCATCGGTTGGTTATGTCACCTTACAAAGCCGTTTATCACCTAGGTTGACCAGTTTATTGGTCAAGTTGCTGCAGATTATTTTTTTGGAGTGCTTCCGCAGCGGAGCAGTAGTATATCTAAATAATAAGCATAAAGTAGAATACATGGACAAAATAACCCAAAAAACTGACAAAATACTCATTAGTGGTTATCTTGCAAAATAAAAAGGTCGCACTAGGCGACCTTTTGTCTGTTGAATGGTAGGAATCACTAATTAACCAGTGTTTCGCATGCCTGCTGCAATGCCTGCAATCGTCACCATTAGCGCTTCTTCAAGCTCTGCTGGTGGTGTTTCACACTTACGAGTACGGTAAAGCAGTTCAGCTTGAAGCATGTTTAGTGGCTCAACGTAGATGTTACGTAGGCGGATTGACTCAAGTCCCCAAGGGTCGCTCTGCATTAGGTTCTCGTTGTTCTCAACATTTAGCACGGCTTTGATGTCTTTTTGCAGCTGTTCACGCAGTAACTCACCTAATGGTAATAGCTCTTCGTCAACAAGGCGTTGGTCGTAGTACTTAGCGATTTCCATGTTGCACTTCGAGTACACCATTTCCAACATACCGAGACGGGTAGAGAAGAACGGCCACTCGCGACACATCTCTTCGAGCAGGGCTTGATGGCCTTGATCTACAGAGTACTGAATCGCTTCACCAGCGCCTAACCATGCAGGCAGTACCAAACGGTTTTGGCTCCAAGAGAAGATCCATGGAATCGCACGTAGGCTTTCTACGCCGCCGTTCGGGTTACGTTTCGCAGGGCGAGAGCCAAGAGGCAGTTTACCTAGCTCCAGTTCAGGTGTCGCTTGACGGAAGTAAGGTACGAATTTCTCTTCGCCACGAACCACGTTGCGGTAAGCCTCACAAGATACTTGAGATAGCACTTCCATTAGGTCGCGCCACTCTTGTTTTGGCTCAGGTGGCGGCAGAAGGTTCGCCTCTAGAATCGCGCTTGCGTAAAGGTTGAAGCTGTTTACAGCAACGTCTGGTAAGCCAAGTTTAAAGCGGATCATTTCGCCTTGCTCTGTTACACGTAAACCGCCTTTCAAGCTCTTAGGTGGCTGAGAAAGAAGAGCAGCGTGCGCCGGAGCACCACCACGACCAACCGTACCGCCACGACCGTGGAATAGAGTCAGTTCAATGCCTTCTTCATCACAAACCTTAACCAGTTTGTCCATTGCATCATATTGAGCCCAACCTGCAGACATTACGCCCGCATCTTTCGCTGAGTCAGAGTATCCGATCATCACCATTTGGTGGTTCTGGATAAAGCCACGGTACAAGTCGATGCTCATTAGCTGTTTCATTACTGCTTCTGAGTTGTTCAAGTCGTCTAGCGTTTCGAACAGCGGACATACGTCCATGCGGTATGGGCAGCCACATTCTTGCAGTAGTAAGTGAACAGCCAGTACATCTGATGCAGTACGAGCCATAGAAATTACGTAAGCACCGAAGGCTTCACGAGGTTGAGCAGCAATAACCTTGCAGGTGTCTAAAACCTCTTTAACCTGTTCAGATGGCTCCCAATCGCGAGGAAGAAGCGGACGCTTAGAGCTTAATTCATTGGTTAAGAAAGCAATCTTGTCTTGCTCGTTCCATTGGTCGTAGTCGCCAATGCCTAGGTAGCGAGTCAGTTCAGACAGTACATCTGAGTGACGAGTACTTTCTTGACGAACATCGAGACGAACTAGGTGTACACCGAACGCTTTTAGGCGGCGCAGAGTATCAAGCAGAGAACCGTCTGCGATTACGCCCATGCCACATTCGTGCAGCGATTGGTAACATGCGTAAAGCGGTGTCCAAAGTTGCTCGATGTTCTGTAGTGTTTCTTTCTTCGGAACCTCTGTGTCATGCAATTTTGCATCCAGCACTTCTAGCGTGTTGTTCAGTAGAGTGCGTAGGTTCTTCAGGATTGCACGGTAAGCTTCGTGTTCATCACCTGCTAGCTCACGAACGGCATCATTACACTTAGTCATCGACAGTTCGGTAATCAGCTCGTTTACGTCGCCTAAGTAAAGATCGGCAGCTTTCCAACGAGATAGGCGCAGAACTTCCTTAGTGATGGTGTGCGTTACGAATGGGTTGCCATCGCGGTCACCGCCCATCCAAGATGAGAAGTGTACTGGGCGTGCATCGATCGGCAGGCCTTCACCAAGATAACCTTTTAGTCGGCCATCCATTTCACGTAGGAAGTCAGGAACGGCTTCCCATAGAGAGTTTTCTACAACCGCAAAGCCCCATTTCGCTTCATCAAGTGGCGTTGGGCGTTGTTGACGAATCACATCTGAGTGCCAACCTTGAGCGATCAGTTGCTCTAGGCGGCGTTCGGTTTTCACGCGCTCTTTGTGTGATAGGTCGCTTAATTCTAATTTAGACAGACACTCGTTGATCTTAACTAGCTTGTTGATCATGGTGCGACGAGTGATTTCTGTTGGGTGTGCAGTCAGAACGAGTTCAATGTTCAGGTCGCGAACGGCTTGAGCCGCGTCTAGCTTGCTGATGTCATTCTGGTTTAATTTGGAAAATAGAGATTGCAGCACGTCTGGTTCACAAACATGCTCCTCACAGTGGCGAGAGATGGTGTGGTACTGCTCTGCCATGTTGGTGAGGTTGAGAAATTGGTTAAATGCACGAGCAACAGGAGTGAGTTGTTCGTTCGGCAGGTTTTTGATTTCTTCAACTAGGCTGTCACGGTCAGCTTTGTTGCCTGCGCGGGCGGATTTGGAAAGTTTACGGATAGTCTCCACTTTCTCTAAGATAACGTCACCATGTGCATCTTGGATTGTGTTACCTAGCAAGCGTCCCAGCATGCTTACGTTACTCTTGAGAGCGGCGTATTTCTCGTTCATTGTCATCCTGCCTCGTAAAAAAATTACATCCATTGTTCCTTGTTAAGTACACAATCTAGCGAAAAGTGCTGTATCTAGTCAAATAAAGCATTCTAAGTTTGCAATTATTAGTTTTCGAAATGCGGGAGAAGTAAATTTCCCAATAGTTCGGAATTAAAGTGAAATTTAATTACAAGATCAGGCTGTGTCTGGGATAACAGAATAAAAGCCACCTTTTCGGGTAGCTTTTATACGAAAATATTGGAAGAAAAGTAATAACTAGAAACAATATTTGCGGATCGACTTACTCAGAACATCAATCGTTGGATCGATAAAATCGAAGCTTAGGAACTCATCTGGTTGGTGAGCTTGGTCGATTGAGCCTGGACCCAGCACTAAGGTTGGGCAAAGTTCTTGAAGGAAAGGTGCTTCTGTACAGTAGTTGACGGTTTGTGATTCAGTTTCGCAAACTGATTCCATGCCACCGATAAATGGATGGTCATGTTGGCACTCGTAACCCGGGATAGGTTCGTGCAGTGGCGTAATCTCAATTCTGCCCGGCCATTTTGCTTCTACTTCTTTGAGTGCGCTGCGCAGCATGTTATCCAAACCATCTAAGCTGATACCCGGTAAAGGACGTACATCGTAGTGCAGCTCACAGCAACCACAGATACGGTTCGCGCTGTCGCCACCGTGAATATGGCCAAGGTTTAGAGTGGGGCTTGGAATTGCGAAACCCGGGTGGTGATACTCTTTGACTAGCTTGTCACGCAGTTGCATTAAAGCGAACAACACTTCATGCATGATCTCGATGGCGTTGACACCTAATGCAGGATCAGAAGAGTGACCTGATTTACCCGTTACTCGCACAGCGTTAGCAACATGGCCTTTATGGCCACGAATCGGCACAAGGCTGGTTGGCTCACCAATAATGCAGTAATCCGGTTTAAACGGTGCATTTTCAGTGAAATGACGCGCACCCAGCATGGTGGTCTCTTCGTCACAGGTTGCCAATACATATAGCGGCTTGGTCTGTTTGCTCCAATCCATCTTCTTTGCCGCTTCATAAACGAAAGCGAAAAAGCCTTTCATATCGGCCGTGCCTAACCCATAGAAGCGATTGTTGTGCTCTGTTAGTGCGTGAGGGTCGAAGTTCCAACGTCCTTCATCAAATGGCACTGTGTCGCTGTGTCCTGCGAGTAGCAAGCCACCTTCGCCCGATCCCATCTTAGCGACCATATTATGCTTGCCGGGTTCGACTTCCACGACTTCAACGCTAAAGCCTACGTCTTTAAACCATTGAGCCATTTTTTCGATCACTTTCTCGTTGCCATGATCCCAGCTTGGATCGGTCGAGCTAATAGAGTCTGTGGAAATTAGGCCTTTGTAGACCTCAAGAAAACTCGGTAATTGCATAATAACTTCACTTCTACTATTGACAGGAAAACCATAAGTCGGTAAAACACATATTAAATCATATTTAATGCATAAGAAATCAAATAAAGCTAAAAATTAAGTATGAATAGTCAAATTTGAAATGTAACTTACCTCAAAAATGGATGTGTTGAGATGTTGAAAACCACGATCATTGGCGCAAGCGGCTACACAGGAGCAGAACTGGCTCTAATGATAAACAGACACCCTGAGCTCACGCTATCAGGTTTATATGTCTCAGCCAATAGTGTAGACGCAGGTAAACCTATTGCGGCACTGCACGGTAAGTTAGCTGGCTTGATTGATATGCCAGTACAACCTTTAACAAATCCGGAAGAAGTAGCTAAACAATCTGATGTGATTTTCTTAGCAACGGCACACGAAGTCAGTCACGAACTAGCGCCAATTTTTCTAGAGAACGATTGCCAAGTCTTCGACCTATCGGGTGCATTCAGAGTTAAAGGCGAAAACTTCTATCAAGAGTTTTACGGTTTTGAACATCAACACGAACAATGGCTAGACAAAGCGGCTTACGGTTTAGCTGAGTGGAACGAACAAGAAATTAAAGAAGCTCAGCTTGTCGCTGTCGCGGGTTGTTACCCAACCGCATCACAACTGGCGATTAAGCCTTTGGTTGAAGCCAAGTTACTGGATGAAAACCAATGGCCAGTGATTAACGCAACCAGCGGTGTGACTGGTGCAGGCCGCAAGGCGACGATGGTCAACAGCTTCTGCGAAGTGAGCTTGCAAGCTTATGGTGTATTCAATCACCGTCATCAACCTGAAATGGCTGCACATTTAGGATGTGATGTGATTTTTACCCCGCACCTCGGCAACTTTAAGCGTGGCATTTTGGCAACCATTACCATGAAATTGGCTGAAGGCGTGACAGAACAACAGATACAAGATGCCTTCGAGCAAGCTTACCAAGGTAAACCTGCAGTGAGACTTCTCGAAGAGACACTGCCAAGAATTCAAGATGTAGAGCAGACGCCTTTCTGCGACTTAGGTTGGAAGGTTCAAGGTCATCACATCATCGTTGTTTCAGCGATTGATAACTTATTAAAGGGTGCATCTAGCCAAGCGATGCAGTGTTTGAATTTACGTTATGGTTTTGCGCCATTAACTGCGTTAGTGTAAGGAAATCTAGATATGAGCCTTAATAATCAACCATTAATCATCAAGTTAGGTGGCGCTGCGCTATCTTGTGGTGAAACACTTAGCAAGTTATTTGGTGCTATCTCTGCTTACCAACAACAGGCACAACGACCAATCGTGATTGTTCACGGCGGCGGTTACCTTGTTGATGATTTGATGAATAAGTTGAACCTCGAAACCGTTAAGAAAGAAGGGCTACGTGTTACTCCTTATGATCAGATCCCAGTGATCGCTGGTGCATTAGCGGGCACGGCGAATAAATTACTTCAAGGTCAGGCGATTAAAGACGGTATCAATGCCGTTGGTTTAAGCCTAGCAGACGGTGGTTTATGCAAAGTGAGCGAACTGAACCCTGAACTGGGGGCGGTAGGAAAAGCGGAGCCGGGCGACTCAACCGTTCTGCAAGCGATTCTTAATGCGGGCGCACTGCCTATCATTAGCTCGATTGGTCTGACTGAGCAAGGCCAACTGATGAACGTCAATGCCGACCAAGCTGCGGTTGCCGTTGCAGGCGCGCTTGATGCTGAACTGGTACTGCTTTCTGATGTAAGTGGTGTGTTGGATGGCAAAGGTCACCTCATTCCAAGCCTTAATCAACAACAAGCTGATGACCTTATTACAGGCAAAGTGATTACCGACGGCATGATCGTTAAGGTTCAAGCCGCACTAGAAGCCGCTAACGACCTTGGACGACCAATCGAAGTTGCCACTTGGCGATACCCAGAAAAGCTAACACAACTGTTTTCAGGTAAAAGCATAGGAACACAGTTTTTACCTCAGTAGGTCTCACAACGAGTCACTACTTAAAGAATTTAGACAAATTAAATAAACATATAATTATGAAGTCATTTCCAACGCTGACCGCCATGTGCAGTATGGAAACTAGGAGAAAGAAAATGAGCAAAGTTAACGTAAAGAAAGTTGTAGTAGCCTACTCTGGCGGTCTAGACACATCAGTAATCATTCCATGGTTGAAAGAGAACTATGACTGTGAAGTGGTTGCGTTTGTTGCGGATGTTGGTCAAGGCGACGAAGAGTTGATTGGTATCGAAGAGAAAGCAAAAGCTTCTGGTGCATCTGAGTGTTACATCGCAGACCTTAAAGAAGAGATGGTTGCTGACTACATCTACCCAACGCTGAAAACGGGCGCTTACTACGAAGGTAAATACCTACTAGGTACGTCGATGGCGCGTCCAATCATCGCGAAAGCACAGGTTGAAGTCGCACGTAAAGTAGGTGCAGACGCACTGTGTCACGGCTGTACTGGTAAAGGTAATGACCAAGTTCGTTTTGAAGGCGCATTTGCTGCACTAGCACCTGATCTACACGTAATTGCACCATGGCGTGAATGGGATCTAGTGAGTCGTGAAGAGTGTCTAGATTACCTGGCTGAGCGTAACATCCCTTGTACGGCTTCTCTTACTAAGATTTACTCGCGTGATGCAAACGCATGGCACATCTCAACAGAAGGCGGCGTTCTAGAAAACACATGGAATGCACCTAACGAAGATTGCTGGGCTTGGACTGTAGACCCTGAGCAAGCGCCAAACGAATCTGAAACAGTGACGCTTAAAGTTGAAAAAGGCGAAGTGGTTGCGGTTGATGGCGAAACAATGACGCCATACAACGCACTGGTTTACCTAAACGAGAAAGGTGCTAAGCACGGTGTTGGTCGTATCGATATCGTAGAGAACCGTCTTGTTGGCATGAAGTCTCGTGGTTGTTACGAAACTCCGGGTGGCACAATCATGATGGAAGCACTGCGTGCAGTAGAGCAACTGGTTCTTGATAAAGCGGCATTCGAATTCCGTGAAGAGCTCGGTGTTAAGGCTTCTCACCTTGTATACGATGGTCGTTGGTTCACTCCACTATGTAAGTCAATCCTTGCCGCGACAGAAGAGCTAGCACAAGACGTGAATGGTGAAGTGGTTATCAAGCTTTACAAAGGCCATGCAACGGTGACTCAGAAGCGTTCTGACAACAGCCTGTACTCAGAAGAGTTTGCAACCTTTGGTGAAGATGAAGTTTACGACCAAAGCCATGCTGAAGGCTTCATCCGCCTTTACTCGCTATCAAGCCGTATCCGTGCTTTGAATAGCCAAAAGTAATCTTAACAATGAGTTAGTGAGCTAGCCTTTGATGAAAGATTGAAGGTTAGTAAACAGACATTATTATGCAAAGCCCATTCACTATTGATTAGTGAGTGGGCTTTTTACTTTCTATTTGCCTAATAAATCAGCTTCGGTTTTTCCTATCGGATGGCATATAATTCGCGCTCCACGCTAAAAATAATCAATGGATTGAACTGTTGGTGAATAAATATGTGAAAATAATGAATTAATACTTTATTTTCATTTTGAATTGCCGTAAGTTTAAACCATCAGAAAAATACTGAATCTTAATCAGAATTATCATTTGCAAAAACAGTGAGCACTGTGCAATTAGGAGATACACAATGGCATTATGGGGCGGTAGATTTACCCAAGCAGCAGACACCCGGTTCAAAGATTTTAACGATTCTCTTCGTTTTGATTACCGATTGGCTGAGCAAGACATTGTGGGCTCAATTGCCTGGTCTAAAGCTCTACTGTCGGTCAACGTATTAACAGAAGAAGAGCAACAGAAGCTTGAGTTAGCGCTGAATGAGCTAAAACTTGAGGTGATGGAAGATCCTGAACAGATTCTACGTTCTGATGCAGAAGATATTCACAGCTGGGTTGAGCAGCAACTTATCGGCAAAGTCGGTGACTTGGGCAAAAAACTTCACACTGGCCGTTCTCGTAACGACCAAGTGGCGACAGACCTGAAACTATGGTGTCGTCAGCAAGGTAACCAACTGCTACTGGCATTGGATCGCCTACAAAGCCAAATGGTGAACGTTGCTTCTCAGCATCAAGAAACCGTGCTTCCTGGCTACACTCACTTACAACGTGCTCAGCCGGTAACTTTTGCTCACTGGTGCTTGGCTTACGTTGAAATGCTTGAGCGTGATTATTCACGTTTGAATGATGCGATTAAGCGTCTAGACACATGTCCGCTGGGTTCTGGTGCCCTTGCTGGAACAGCTTACCCGATGGACCGTGAAGAGTTAGCTCACAACTTAGGTTTCCGTCGTGCAACGCGCAACTCTCTAGATTCAGTTTCTGACCGCGACCATGTGATGGAGCTAATGTCGATTGCTTCTATCTCTATGCTTCACCTTTCGCGTCTTGCAGAAGATATGATTTTCTACAACTCAGGTGAATCAAACTTCATCGAGTTAGCGGATACCGTGACGTCAGGTTCATCTCTGATGCCACAAAAGAAAAACCCGGATGCGCTAGAACTTATCCGTGGCAAAACGGGCCGTGTTTACGGTTCATTAGCTGCAATGATGATGACAGTAAAAGCCCTGCCTTTGGCGTACAACAAAGACATGCAAGAAGATAAAGAAGGTCTGTTCGACGCTTTAGATACTTGGAATGATTGTATGGAAATGGCAGCACTCTGTTTTGACGGCATTAAAGTGAACGGCGAACGTACACTTGAAGCAGCGAAACAAGGCTACGCGAACTCAACTGAACTGGCTGACTACCTAGTAGCGAAAGGGATTCCTTTCCGTGAAGCTCACCATATTGTTGGTGTGACGGTAGTGGCGGCGATTGCTAAAGGCTGCGCATTAGAAGAATTAACCATCGCAGAGATGAAAGAGTTCTCTGAGGTGATTGAAGAGGATGTGTATGACATCCTGACCATTGAGTCGTGTCTTGAAAAACGTAGCGCGCTAGGCGGTGTATCTCCACAGCAAGTGGCTTACGCGGTTGACCAAGCTGAGAAACGTTTATCACAGCGTGACACTTCCATCGTCAAGGTTCGTCCTGCTCGTCTGACTGATATTGAAGCGCTGGAAGGCATGGTCGCTTACTGGGCGAACATGGGTGAAAACCTGCCTCGTTCTCGTAATGAACTGGTGCGTGATATTGGCTCGTTTGCGGTCGCAGAGCATCATGGTGAGGTGACAGGTTGTGCATCACTCTATGTGTATGACTCTGGCTTAGCGGAGATTCGTTCACTCGGTGTTGAGGCTGGCTGGCAAGGTCAAGGGCAGGGTACCGCGATTGTGCAGCACTTGGTTGAGAAAGCGCGACAAATGGCCATCAAGAAGGTGTTTGTGCTGACTCGTACTCCAGAGTTCTTTATGAAGCATGATTTCTTACCAACATCGAAATCTCTGCTGCCTGAGAAGGTACTGAAAGATTGTGACCAGTGTCCTCGTCAACATGCGTGTGATGAAGTGGCATTGGAAGTGAACTTGGTAGAGCAGATAATTGCTAAGGTTAATGTTGCATAAGGCATTGATTTTATAGCTCCTAAAAAAAAGATCAAAAATCTGATCTTTTTTGGGAACAAACTAAGAAAAGCCCGGTCTATTAAAGTACCACTGCTTTTTCTTAGAATTTTCTAAGAAAGCCCTAGAATCGATTGGTTCTGGGGCTTTTTTCTATCTGCTGTTCGGGAAATGACAATAGCTCGAAAATTATGATGAATTATCGGATTGTTTAGCCCTGTCTCTAATCACTACTCTTTATCCAATAAAGACTTCCAGCTAACGTTTTTTGCCCTTTAACGGTAGCACCACAAACTTCATGACCCAATGCAACGACAGCAAGCCACTGAACGCGAAAGCGGCCATCATCAACGCGATGGCATTGATGGTTTTTGGGTCTTCTCTGAAAAACAGCCACCATACTCCCCAACTCAAAATCGACAACACCATCAGCTGATTCATGCAACGCTGGCAGCGACCGAGTTTGTTACGGATTTTTTCACTTTTATTGCAATGAATGCATGTCATCTTGGGTTTGATTCGCGTTATGCTTGTTGCCCTGATAATAACACGTCACAAGATATTGGATCACGGTGACACAGAGAGAGAAAGTCGATGATTGAGCGCCAAGAAACCAAGCAACGTATGAGCCGTATTGTTAAACACAACGGTACTATCTACCTATGTGGCCAAGTTTGTGCTGATGCAACTAAAGACATCACTGAACAAACTCAAACCATGTTAGATAAAGTAGAAGCGCTACTTGAGCAAGCAGGCAGCGACAAAGAGCACATGCTGTCAGCAACGATTTACTTGAAAGACATGAAAGACTTCCAAGAAATGAATGCAGTGTGGGATGCATGGGTACCAGAAGGTCACGCTCCAGCTCGCGCATGTGTGACTGGCGACATGGCTCGCGAAGCGCTATTGGTTGAGATCTCTGTGATTGCTGCTGAGAAGTAATTGCTTAAAGCTTTTAGTGACGCAATGGCTTCAAGAGATTCCAGATACCTCGTCCCTCGGTTCTGGAATGACGAGTTTAGTTTTGGTTTAGCTGATGCGTCACTTTGATTTTCTTCAGTTTAGACGCGTTTTGAAAAGCACCGTTATTCTGGTTAGCTTCGCCTAGACGTGTATGAAAATTGCTGTCATTCCCGAGAGCGACGAAGGAGCGTAATCGGGAATCTATAGTTTACTCGTTGCCAAAAACAAAAAGGAAAGCCAATGGCTTTCCTTTTTAGTATCTAACGTTTGTTAACTGCTAATTGACTGGCGCTAGTCTGAGATTAACAGCCCGGGCCACAATCCAGACAGTGTTTCACCATCTCTGGACCTAGGTGCAGTTTCGCATTCAGGTCACGTAGCGCTGTTCGTACACCTTCTTCGATTACTGGGTGGTAGAACGGCATGTCTAGCATTTCAGAAACCGTCATCTTGTTCTGGTGTGCCCAAGCTAACAAGTGAGCCAAGTGTTCAGCGTTTGGTCCCATCATCTCAGCACCAAGGAAGCGGCCTGTACCTTGCTCGCCGTAAACGTGCAGAATACCTTTGTTGCGTAGCATCACTCGTGAACGACCTTGGTTCTCGAAAGACACTTCACCCGTTGCGAAACAGCCACATGTGCCTAAGCGGGTAGTGATCTCTTTGTACGTTTCACCAACCATCGCGATTTGTGGGTCAGAGAATACCGCTGAGATTTTAGAGCGGCGTAGGCCTGCACGAATCTCAGGGAAGCGACCAGCGTTGTCACCTGCAATGCGTGCTTGGTCAGCTGCTTCATGTAGTAGAGGCAGTTGGTTGCTTGCATCACCAGCGATAAATATTGATGGTAGTGATGTTTGTAGCGTGTAGTGGTCTGCGATTGGCACACCACGTTCATCAAGCTCTAGAGAGGTATTCTCTAAGCCAAGCTTGTCAGTGTTAGGGCGACGACCTGTTGCTGCTAGTACGTATTCAACGACGTTAGTTTCTAATTCACCTTGTTTATTGATGAACTGGATTTCGACACGTGGCTCACCCGATTCAGTGGTAATGCGCTTCATGCTTTCGATTTTCACGTCGGCATCGAGATAGAACTCTTCATTGAAAGCTTTATCTGCATAAGCCATGATCTCTGGATCAGTTACTGGGCCAACTTGACCACCCAAACCGAACAGTTTGGTCTTCACACCTAAGCGGTGCAGTGACTGACCAAGCTCAAGACCAATAACACCAGGGCCAAATACCGCAACCGATTCTGGTAAATCATCCCAGCTGAACACGTCGTCGTTAATGATCAGGCGATCGCTAAGCTCATTCCAAACGGCAGGGTATGCAGGGCGAGAACCGGTCGCGATAACAATACGCTTAGCTTTGACAACCGTGTGGTCATCAATTTGTAGTGTGTTGTCATCTAAGAACTTTGCGTAGCCAGAGATCTTGTCTTGCTCTGGGATTTCATCAACACCTTCTAAAACAAAACCAACAAAACGGTCACGTTCAAACTTCACTCGGTCCATCACTTCACGACCGTTAATCACGATATCACCTTGTGGGTGAACGCCAAAAGCCGGAGCTTTCTCGATTTGGTGTACGCTTTCCGCAGCTGCAATAAGCAGTTTAGATGGCATACAACCAACACGAGCACAGGTTGTGCCGTAAGGGCCGCCTTCAATCATCACGACACTGTCAGTGTGTGCTTTTGCAGCGCGGTAAGAACCTAAACCTGCCGTACCGCCCCCGATAACTGCTACATCTACATTGACTTGTTTCATAATAATTTTCTCGCAATGGCTAAATTTGGTTTAAACGAACCCCTCCAACTCTGGTGATTTTTTGAGAGTCAGGATAGTGGGTCAGTTTTGTGATTCTGTTTTATTAGGTTTAGCTTGTGGTTCTGCTTTTTGTTACTAACTATAGGTTAGTAAAAGACAGGCGAGTCACCAGCTATATTCTTTTTTCCAAAACTCAGATAAGAGCGTTTGGAATGGCTAACCCACAAGAGGGTGGGTTAGCTGGTATTACTGCTATTTATTTACTAAGCGTTTACTAGCGACTAAGTGATTAACCTAGGAAAGCTTCTAGTTCTTCGCTACCACCGATGTGTTTGCCACCGATGAATACTTGAGGAACGGTAGTGCGACCAGAGATTGCACGTAGGCTTACTGTTGTTGCATCTTTACCTAGAACCACTTCTTCGTAGTTCAGACCTTTGTCGATTAGGTTCTGTTTTGCTTTCATACAGAAAGGACAGCCTGGCTTAGTGAATACTGTGATTGACTCTTGCTCTTTGTGCTCAGGAGCAAGGTAGTTAAGCATAGTATCTGCATCAGAAACCTTGAACGGGTCGCCTGGTACGTCTTCTTCGATGAACATTTTTTCTACCACGCCGTTTTTAACCAGCATGCTGTAGCGCCATGAACGTTTGCCGAAACCGATGTCGTTTTTCTCAACTAGCATACCCATGCCGTCTGTGAAATCACCGTTACCATCTGGAATGAATGTGATGTTTTCCGCTTCTTGGTCTGCTTTCCAAGCGTTCATTACGAATGTATCGTTTACTGAAACACACAGAATGTCATCAACACCGTTTTCTTTGAATACAGAGTGTAGCTCGTTGTAACGAGGAAGGTGGCTTGAAGAACATGTTGGCGTAAACGCACCTGGTAGGCTGAATACGATAACTGTCTTGTCTTTGAATAGCTCTTCAGTCGTTACGTTAACCCATGCATCACCTTGGCGAGTTGGGAATGTTACTTGAGGGATTGATTGACCTTCTTTAGATGCAAACATATTGATTTCCTTAAATAGTATTTTTAATTTTGTTCTATCAGAGCTTAACGTTTTTCTTCGCTCTGTTTCGTTTCGTTGAGCCCATTATTAGATAAATTCTTTGATAGCTCTAATCGTTTGATGTTATGGTTTTGATAGGTAAATTCTATCAAGAGCATTTTTCTTTTAAATGTTTCTATGAAACCCCTTGTTCTTATTAAAACCTGAGGTAAGAGACTGATCATGAATATTCGTGACTTTGAATACTTGGTGGCGCTCGCAGAGCATAAACACTTCCGAAAAGCGGCAGAAGCGTGCTTTGTCAGTCAGCCGACACTAAGCGGTCAAATACGCAAACTCGAAGATGAAATTGGACTTCAGTTAACCGAGCGTAGTCCAAGGAAGGTAATATTTACAGAATCAGGGTTACAACTTGTTGAACAAGCCAAGCGTATTCTCAATGAAGTGAAAACTTTTAAAGATATGGCGAGTGGACACGGTGAAGCGATGACGGGGCCAATGCACATTGGTTTTATTCCAACCGTGGGTCCTTACATCTTGCCTAAGATTGTTCCTCATCTAAAAGAGAGCTTCCCAGATCTTGAGCTTTACCTGCATGAAGCTCAGACCCATCAGTTAGTGAGTCAACTTGAAGACGGAAAGCTGGACTGCTTGGTACTGGCTGCGGTTGATGAAACTGCAGTGTTCAAAGAGATTGATGTCTATGACGAGCCATTAAGTGTTGCCGTGCCGTGTGACCATGAGTGGGCTCAACAAGACACTGTCGATATGCTGCAGCTAAATGGACAAACCGTACTGGCGCTAGGTGACGGTCACTGTTTAAGAGACCAAGCCTTGGGTTTCTGTTTTGCTGCGGGTGCAAAAGACGATGAGCGCTTTAAAGCGACCAGCTTAGAGACGCTGCGTAACATGGTCGCGGCGGGGGCGGGCATTACCTTGCTACCTCAATTGTCTGTACCCAAGGAAAAGCAAAAAGATGGTGTGTGCTACGTGCCTGCGGTAAACCCAACACCTTCACGTCGTATTGTGGTTGCGTACCGTCCTGGCTCTCCATTGAAAGGGCGCTTTGAGCAACTGGCTGAGACGATTCGAACTCAACTGGAGAAGACGGCTTAGCGCTTGAATTTAGAGCCTAGTCTGGTCAGATATAGATATATAAAAAGGGTTGATATGAATTCATATCAACCCTTTTTGTTGGTTCATGTTACTAGGTTCTACAAACCCTAGTTAGAACAGTTCTTCTACTGCTTCACCTGATGAGGTTGAGTAGATGTCATCATTGAAACGCTCAGTGATGTACTCGGTTGGCTCTGTGCCTTTCTCGAAGTACTCGAACATTGATGAGCTATCGAACTTGTTGGTCAGTAAGCCAGTTTCACGGTCGATTCGAACACGGACGATGTTCTCCGGAATTTCTTTACGCTCAGCAGGAACACCCGCTAACGCCGTACCCATAAAATCAACCCATGCAGGTTCTGCTGTTTTCGCGCCAGCTTCTGCACCAGTAATCTGATTTTTACCAAGGTTCGAGTTCGCTTTAGTACGGCCTAGGTTGCGGTTGTGGTTATCAAAACCAACCCATACCGTAGCCACCATGCCAGGGCCGTAGCCGCTGTACCAAGTATCTTTAGAATCGTTGGTGGTACCCGTTTTTCCGCCAATGTCACGACGCTTCAACGGTTGTGCACGCCAACCAGTACCGTTCCAACCCGTACCTGCGCTCCAATCACCGCCACCCCAGATGTTGCTGTACATCATTTCACGAACAAGGAATGCGTTCTGTTCAGAGATAACTTGAGGTGCGTATTGTACTTTGGCATCCACATCTTGCTCTGCAAACTCATCAGCCATTGGGTCTGAGGTCATTTGCTGTTGGCAATCGTCTTTACAAACCACTTTTGGTGTCGCTTCAAATTCAGTCTCACCAAATGGTGTCTCAATGCGACTGATGTAGAAAGGTTCAACGTAGTAGCCGCCATTAGCGAATACTGAGTAACCTTGAGCTACTTTCATTGGCGTTAAGCTACCCGCACCCAGAGCAATGGTCTCTGAACGAGGCACTTCGTCAATATCAAAACCAAATCGAGTTAGGTAGTTACGAGTATCATCTAGGCCTACTTCGCGCAGTACACGTACCGCCATTACGTTTTTAGACTGAGCTAAGCCAATACGTAAACGAGTTGGACCCACGTAAGTCGGTGGCGAGTTCTTTGGTCGCCATGCGGTACCTTGGCTCTTATCCCATTGGTTAATCGGTGCATCGTTGATCAGTGAGGCTAGCGTTAAGCCTTTCTCAATCGCTGCTGAGTAGATAAAGGGTTTGATACCAGAACCCACCTGACGAATAGATTGCGTTGCACGGTTGAACTTGTTGTGGACAAAGTTAAAGCCACCGACCATCGACAATACCGCGCCGTTGTTCGGGTTCATTGCAACAAATGCTGTGTTCGCATTCGGTACTTGGCTTAGTCGCCATACAATCGGTGTTTCTGATTCTGCAGTCGCTGACTCTTCTGTCGGCTCTTCAGAGACTTCATCGCCGGTAACGGCTTCATGGCGAACCCAGATTTGTTCACCAACCGCCAGAATTTCTTTCGCTTGAGAAGGCGCTGGTCCTTGGCGGTTATCCGTTAGGAATTTACGCGCCCAGTTCATGCCTTGCCATTCGATAGTGCCTTCACCTTGGTTCTTAACCCAAATTTGAGCACTTTTCGAATCAACCGCGGTAACAACAGCAGGGACTAGGTCACCATAGGTTGGTTGAGACTTAAGGTGTTTAACGATTTGTTCTTGATCCCACGCTGATTGCGCAGTCTGCCACAATACTTTTTCAGCACCACGGTAGCCGTGACGCTCATCGTAGCCAAGTAGGTTCTTAATTGCGGCTTGGTTCGCTGCTTTTTGCAGTTTCGAATCAACGGTCGTGTAGACCTTCATGCCTGATGTATAAGCTTCTTCACCATAGCGTTCCACCATCCAAGCACGTGCAACTTCAGCAACATATGGCGCGCTCAGTTCGATCTCTGCACCGTGGTATTTCGAGATAAGCTCTTCGCTACGAGCGTCATCGAACTCTGCTTGAGTGATGTATTTCTCGTCTAACATACGACGCAATACAACGTTACGACGGTTAGTCGCGCGCTCAACAGAGTAAATAGGGTTCATTGTCGAAGGTGCTTTTGGCATACCCGCAAGGGTCGCAATTTCACTCAGCGTGAGATCAGGAAGATCTTTACCGAAGTAAACACGTGCTGCCGCGCCAAAACCATACGAACGGTGACCAAGGAAGATCTTGTTGACGTAAAGCTCCATGATCTCTTCTTTACTAAGAAGTTGCTCAATGTGGATCGCAATGAAGATCTCTTTGATCTTACGCATAATCTTTTTCTCATTAGATAAGAAGAAGTTACGCGCAAGCTGCTGAGTAATGGTACTAGCACCTTGTTTGGCTGAACCCGACATTGCAACCACGAGTGCTGCACGTGTGATACCGATTGGGTCAATACCTGGGTGTTCATAGAAACGGCTATCTTCGGTGGCAATCAGAGCCTCAACTAAGTGGCGAGGAATCTCGTCATAAGTGACTGGATTACGACGCTTTTCACCAAATTGAGAGATCAGCTTACCGTCTTGACTGAAGACTTGCATCGGCGTTTGGAGTTCTACGTCGCGCAAAGTGGCAACATCAGGCAACTCTGGTTTTACGTAAAAATAAAACCCGAAAATTGTACTGACTCCAAGAATCATGCAAATCAATGTAAATATGAATAATCGCTTTATGAACTTCACCGGATAATCCCTGATTAGTTAAGGCTGATAAGCAGCAAACCCTTGTACTCTAGGCTAAAAACTTAGCTTTCGTTTATTAACGCTTATTTAACTAATAATCACAACCCCTAGATAATCAACGAAATGCTTGGCACTTCAGGAGCTAGGTCACATGGGTTCATCATTAATTACAGGTATAGATATAAATCATCACAGCATCAAAGCCGTGGTACTAAAACCCGTGGGGGAGTTGTATGCCCTAGTGGGATACAAAGAGCTGCCGATTTCGGACGACATTTTTACAGCTAACCATACTTTGGAGTATCAGAAAACTGTTAAGAAACTTAAAGAACTTAGGAAAGGACTGCCTTTTGGCTGTCGCAACGTCGCCATTTCGGTACCTGATAACACGGTGATCAGCAAAGTACTGCAAATAGAGAGTGAGTTAGAAGACAGAGAAAAAGAGTTTTCTATCTATCAAACCTTCGCCCATCAATCTCCCTTTCCTATCGAGGAGCTGAGTTTAGATTTTGTAAAGCTGGAAGACAAACGATTTGGTAAAGGTTCGACAAGCAGTTATCAGGTATACGCCACTCGTAAAGAAGTTGTGGATAGCCGAGCGGATGCATTAACCAAGGCTGGCTTCAAACCTGTGGTGGTGGATACACAGGCGCATGGGCTACTTAATATCTGGCAATTGGCCTCGCGCCTGTATCACGATAAGAAAAACTGGTTGCTAGTGGATGTTGGAATCGACCAAACCTCGCTAGGGGTTATCCCGCAGAATTCGGCGCCTTTCTATAAAGACATCGCCTTTGGCACTCAAGATCTTCGCAGCTCAGATGACCCGAGTGATATCGAGAGCGTGTTCGGTACTATGGAAGAGACACATCAATTCATTGTTAACCTGATTGAGAAGCTCAAGCGTCAATTGCAGCTCTATTCATCGGGAAATGCGCAGCAACCTATCTCAGGGATTTGGTTGATGGGCGAGGGCGCCAGCATCCCTATGGTAACCGAAGAGCTAGAACGCCATTTTCAGTTGAGCTGCGAGTCATTGAATCCTTTGTCTTTATTTGAGAATAAGGTCGCCAAGAGACGCCGACTGCCGATTGACTGGCAACACTTTGGTATCGCGGCGGGTATGGCGATGAGTGGGCTCAAGTGGCAGGGAGAGAAGCATGTTGCATCAAATTAACCTGCTGCCGTGGCGTGATGAGATTCGTGCTCAGCACAAGAAGCGTTTTATCCATCTGGTCATTCTTGGCGTCATCATTGCGCTTATAGGGCAATGGGCGGTTGGTCACTATTTTCACGATCAACAAGCCAAGCAGCAAGCTCGCCTCAATTACCTCAATCAGTACATTGCTGAGCTCGACCGACAAATTCAGTCGTTAAAAGTCGCAGAGCAAGAACACAAAGCCATTCTGACTCGACTTGATGTGGTTGAGTCGCTGCAGCTTGGCCGTAATAAGACCACCGACTTCATGAACTTGATGCCGGAGCTGATTCCAGAGGGTGTCTATGTCGACAAGATAAAGATGAATGGTCAGGAGATTGAAATGTCGGGCATCAGCGACAGCACTGCTCGTCTCGCCACCATGTTGGACAACCTCGAACGTTCAGATTCTTTGAAAGGGGTCGAGATGCACTCTATCGTTCATAACCGCAAGCGCTTCAATAAAGAGTTTCAGACCTTCAAGGTCTCTTTTGTGTTTAGCCCTGTGTCTTTAGAAAACACAACCGCGAGCAGAAAAGATAAGGGGGCGCATCATGGCTAACCTTCAAAATAGGATTAGTAGGCAAAACAGGATGAGCTTGCAAGATCTCGATGTTGATGAGATCACCGAATGGCCATTGTTGCCTCAGCTTCTCGTGATTCTGGTGTTGATGGTGTTAATCCAAGGTGTTGGCACTTGGCTGTATCTGCTGCCGTTCGACGAGGAACTGAAACAGATGAAGCAACAGGAGCAGACCTTAAAAACGACCTTGAGGATAAAGGCGAATAAGGTTGCAGCCTTGCCTAAGTTGCAGAGCCAGTTGGATGAGCTAACTAGTCGCTACGATTATCTATTAGAGCAGCTGCCCGTTCAAAAGGAGTTAGCGAGCATGTTGGCCTCCGTGAATGAGCTCGGCTTGGATAACTCGCTGACCTTCACACGAATCGATTGGGGGCAAAAGCAGAATAAGGAGTTTCTCTATCGATTGCCTCTCAATATAGAGCTGACAGGTGACTATCACGAGATTGGTGACTTCTCTGCTGCCATCGCCAAGCTGCCGCGTATTATTAGCTTTGATGATGTGAATTGGCAGCGAGTCAGTCAAGAAAGTAGCACGCTGCACTTTAGGGTTCGAGCTTATACCTACCAGTTTAAATCGGAGGTTAATGATGAAACCCAATAGCGCGTTTTACTCAATCGTATTGATGCTTGCGTTGTCAGGCTGCAAAGCTAATCAAGACTCACTGCAAGATTTTGTGGCGCAGGTTGAAGCCAAGGCGAGAAAAGATGTCGAGCAACTTGTCCCAGCAACTGAATTCACGGCGGCGACTTATCAGCGCCGATCTTTGCGTCCTCCCTTTGAACTGCCTAAAGAAGCCATTGTGCAAAACCAACCCTTGGTTAAGAAAGACTGTTGGCAACCCAGCGCCCGTTCTCGTAATGGCAAGTTAGAGAAGTACCCGCTGAGTAAGCTTCGTTTAAGAGGCGTGATGGGCAGTGGCTCAAGCGTGTTTGGCTTAGTGCAAACACCCAAAGGCAACGTGGTAAACGTCAAGAAAGGCCAGTTTATCGGCTTAAACAATGGCCGAGTTACTAAGGTGACGAGCCAATACGTTCAGATTAATGAAACTCTTCCAGATGGCTTAGGTTGTTGGCATAAGCGCAACGTTAGGCTGGCTCTGAAGTAAACCAATGTCACATGATGTGGATATGAGATGTAAATATGATTAAAGGAATAAGTGGATTAGTGAGCAAGGCTCTACAAGGTTTTGCTGTGTCTGTGATGTTGGTTGTTAGCGTGCTCAGCCATGCCGAGAGCTTACCGAACAAATTGGAGAATATTGATTTTAGGGTCAATAAGGATAAAGACGCCGTCATCATTATTGAGCTGGCGACCAGCACAGCAGTGGTGGATGTTCAACGAGCTCAGGAAGGGTTAAGTATCGAGCTAATCAATACTCAAGTTGATGATGACAAGCTCTACCTGCTGGATGTGAAGGATTTCGCTACCTTGGTTGAAGGCATTGAAGTCTATAAAGAGACACCAAGCACTCGGCTTCTAGCGACGATTAGCAATGACTATCAGTATGAATACAACCTAAAGGGGCGCTTTATTGAGGTGGTGATCAGCAAACCGGTGCTCGATGAAGCGACCAAAGAAAAAAGCGTTCTAGAGAAAGAGGGCAAGCTGATATCGATTAACTTCCAGGATATCCCGGTACGAAATGTCATGCAACTGATTGCCTATTACAACGACTTCAATCTCGTGGTGTCTGATTCGGTAGCCGGAAACCTGACGTTACGCTTAGATGGCGTACCTTGGCAGCAAGTTCTCGACATTATCTTGCAAGTTAAAGGCTTGGATAAGCGTGTTGATGGCAATGTTATCTTGGTCGCGCCGAAAGCGGAGCTCGACCTTCGAGAGCAACAAGCGTTAGAGAAATCGCGCTTAGAAGAGGAGTTAGGGGAGCTTAAATCGGAAATCATCAAGATTAACTTTGCTAAAGCCACCGACATCGCTGACATGATTGGAGGTGAAGGTGCGGTCAGCATGTTGTCCGATCGTGGTTCGATTACCATTGATGAGCGCACCAACTCACTGCTCATTCGTGAATTGGAAGAAAACATTGCCGTGATCCGAGGCATCATTGAATCGTTAGACATTCCCGTGAAGCAGGTACAGATAGAGGCACGTATTGTCACGGTTACTGAGGGTAATCTTGATGAGCTTGGCGTGCGCTGGGGCGTTTCCTCAACCAACGGAAGCTTCACCGTTGGTGGCTCAATCGAAGGTAACCACCCATCAGCGATTACGCCGTATGACGACGATAGCGGCAGCAGCGTGATTGATGACTATCTCAACGTCAATTTAGGGGCAACATCGCCGAACGCCTCGAGTATTGCGTTTCAGGTGGCCAAACTGGGTTCAGATACCTTACTCGATCTTGAACTGTCGGCACTGCAACAAGAGTCAAAAGCTGAAATCATTTCTAGTCCACGCTTAATCACCACCAATAAAAAGCCGGCTTATATTGAGCAAGGTACTGAAATTCCTTACTTAGAGTCATCTTCAAGTGGCGCTACGTCGGTTGCATTTAAGAAAGCCGTGTTGAGTCTTAAGGTGACACCGCAGATCACGCCCGATAATCGTTTGGTATTGGATTTGAGCGTGACTCAAGATAGGCCAGGGCAAGTGGTAAAAACTGGAACCGGTGAAGCGGTCGCCATTGATACGCAAAGAATAGGTACGCAAGTGCTTGTTAATAATGGTGAAACTGTCGTGCTTGGCGGGATATTTCAGCACAGCGTGAGCAGTACAGTGGATAAAGTTCCTCTGTTGGGGGACCTGCCAGTTTTAGGCGCATTGTTCCGTCGCAGCTATGAAAATGTGGGTAAAAGTGAACTACTTATTTTTGTCACACCCAAAGTTGTGATTCAGTAATGAACAATTAGATTAAAAATAAAGTTGCATTAGTGGCACCTAACCTTGATAATTTCGGGTCTTATCACGAATTATCTGTGAGGAATCGGTGCCACGGGCCTTTTAATTTCAGTACTTGTACTGACCTACCTTGTGGCGATGTCATTGAATTAACGTTGTAAATTACTGCTAAAAACATGGCTGAGAAACGCAATATTTTTCTTGTTGGCCCAATGGGCGCCGGCAAAAGTACAATTGGTAGACACCTAGCTTCCCAACTTCATATGGAGTTTCTAGACTCTGACACTGTGATCGAAGAGCGCACTGGCGCAGACATCGCATGGGTTTTTGATGTTGAGGGCGAAGAAGGTTTCCGTAAGCGCGAAGAATCTGTAATCAATGATCTGACAGAAGAACAAGGTATTGTTCTTGCGACAGGTGGTGGTTCAGTGTTGAGCAAAGAAAACCGTAACCGTCTATCTGCACGAGGCATTGTTGTATACCTAGAGACAACAATTGAAAAGCAACTTGCTCGCACTAACCGCGACAAGAAACGCCCTCTACTTCAAACAGACAACCCGCGTGATGTGCTAGAAGATCTAGCTGTATCTCGCAACGCACTATACGAAGAAGTGGCGGACTACACAGTTCGTACTGACGACCAAAGTGCAAAAGTGGTAGCCAACCAGATCGTAAAAATGCTAGAAGAACGTTAAGTTCATTTTTTCGGAGAGCAAACCCATGGAACGGATTACGGTCAATCTAGCTGAGCGTAGCTACCCTATCTCTATTGGCGCCGGGTTATTTGAAGACCCGGCGTACCTTTCTTTTTTATCAGGTAAGCAGAAAGTTGTTGTTATCAGTAATGTGACAGTAGCGCCTCTTTATGCTGATAAAATTTTATCGCTATTGGATCAAGTCGGCTGTCAGACATCTCTTCTCGAGCTGCCAGACGGTGAACAGTACAAAACCCTTGAAACGTTCAATTCAGTGATGAGCTACATGCTTGAAGGAAATTACAGCCGCGATGTGGTGGTGATTGCTTTAGGAGGTGGTGTTATCGGTGACTTGGTCGGTTTTGCTGCCTCTTGTTACCAGCGCGGTATTGATTTCATTCAAATCCCGACGACCCTTCTTTCTCAAGTGGACTCTTCTGTTGGTGGTAAAACCGCAGTAAACCATCCTCTTGGTAAGAATATGATCGGCGCTTTTTACCAACCGAAATCTGTGATCATCGATACCAACTGTTTATCAACGCTTCCAGAGCGTGAGTTTGCTGCGGGCATTGCTGAGGTGATCAAATACGGCATCATTTACGATGAAGCCTTCTTTGATTGGTTGGAGCAGAATCTAGAGAAACTTTATCAACTTGATGAAGAAGCACTGATTACCGCGATTGCTCGTTGTTGTGCAATTAAGGCTGAAGTGGTGGCTCTAGATGAAAAAGAGTCAGGAATCAGAGCGTTATTGAACCTAGGTCATACATTTGGTCATGCGATTGAAGCAGAACTAGGCTATGGTAATTGGCTACATGGTGAAGCTGTGTCGTCAGGCACTGTAATGGCAGCTAAAACAGCTCAATTACAGGGACTGATCTCTCAGCAGCAACTTGAGCGAATTATTTCTATACTCAAGAATGCGAAACTACCAATCCATACGCCAGAAAGCATGTCTTTTGAAGACTTTATGAAGCACATGATGCGCGATAAAAAAGTGCTGTCTGGTCAGTTGCGTTTGGTATTACCAACAAGTATTGGTACTGCTGAAGTGGTTGCTGATGTGCCTCAAGACATCATTAAACAAGCGATCGATTTCTGCCGTACTCTTTAAATTTGGTTGTGAGGTTGCCTAGCTAAACTCTAGGCAACTGAAGCGTTTTACTGATCGATCTTATCAGTAGGGATCCCCAATGAGTTTGGCTCATGAATTAAGAGTATTAGAGTTAGAATCTCAAGTTGAGCTGCTAGAGCGCTTACAGCTTTTGACTAACTTTGGTTCAAACCTTGTGACGGTGGCGGGCAAAGCTGGCTCTGGCCGATCTTGGTTGGCTCAGCGTTATCTTGAAGCATGGTCGACAGAAAAAAATCAGTGTTTACTGCTTTGTCATCCAAGCCAAGACGATCAACAACGCCGCGCGCTTATTCTTAGCCAAATTGTTTCTGATCCCCTGTTTAATCAACATGATTCTTTATCGGATAGCCTAACAAGGTTACTGGATGGAGAACCGTGTAATGTGGTTGTCGTCGTTGATGATGCCCAACGACTTTCTGAGCTATTGGTATCCGAATTATGGATGTTGGTACTGGAAGCTCAATCAAACACTCAATGGACGATCAATATCGTTCTCTTCTCGGAACCTGGCCACTTAGATACGTTATTAACGCGTTTGAGTTACGGTCAACAACACAAACCTATCGATCTTGAGATCGATGACCTTTCGCAACCAGAAGCTGAACATTTCTTTGAATCACTGGTGATTCGATATGTTGATGATGAGTCTGAAACTCGCGTGCGACGTGCGTTTAATAAAGCGCAACCTCTGCCCGGTGAGTTAATGGCTTTAGGAGAATTGAAAGTGGAAAAAAGGATTATTATTCGCTCAATTATTGGCTCACCCATCAATATCGCGATTGTGGTGGCCTTGCTGTTGATTTTAATTGGTGGTGGTTATTGGTGGATGTTCAGTCAACCAACCCCTGACGATAAAGCGCAATCTCTTATCGCTCCGATTGAACAGACAGCTATCCCAACTTTTGAAGTGGAAAGTGGTACCGAGCAAGCTGGAATCGACGGAATGGACGATTCTGAAGCCGAAGCTGACATGAGTTATCAAGGTGCTGATGACGACAGCTCATCTTTGCCACCGACTGTCGTTGAAGATACCGCGAGTGTTGGAGAAGTCGAACAAGATCAGCAGCGTGTCGTAATCACCTCTGATGTGGTTGATGCCTTGCTTGATGATAAACCTGAAAGTGCCGATACCAGTGCGATTGATGCTGCTGTTGAAGAAAACACAGGTGCCGCGGTGAGTTCGCAATCAGATGCAGACAAAGTGGAGTCACAGCCTTCAGCCGATGAAGCAACAGACCTAACACAGTCCACGCCACCGACTAAGAAAATTACATTCTCATTTTCTCGCGAAGAGTTACAAGCTATCTCTCCGCGAGCTTATACTTTGCAGTTGAGTGCGATGACCTCATTGGACGACGTACAGTCTTTCATTGAAGAGTATGACCTTGAGAACAAGGTTCGTATTTACCCAACACTTCGCAACGACACCAAGTGGTTTATTATCACTTATCAAGATTACCCAACGATTCAAGTGGCGAGAGACGCGGTAAGTGCGTTATCAAAACCCCTTCAACAGTTGGAACCTTGGGCAAAATCGATGAATCAAGTGCATCGAGAGATAGAACGTGCGAAATAACCCTGAGCTTAGCCTCAAAATATGTTACATTCCGCAGCCTTATTTTTGAGTTGATAGATAGAGCAGTAAATGAAAAAGCAGCGTGCCTTTCTAAAATGGGCTGGTGGTAAATATGGCCTAGTTGAAGACATCCAACGTCACCTGCCACCTGCTCGTAAATTGGTAGAACCGTTTGTCGGTGCCGGCTCAGTATTTCTGAATACTGACTTTGAACAGTACCTGCTTGCAGATATCAATCCCG
Source organism: Vibrio sp. 10N.247.310.98 (assembly GCF_041467395.1). NCBI lineage: Bacteria > Pseudomonadati > Pseudomonadota > Gammaproteobacteria > Vibrionales > Vibrionaceae > Vibrio > Vibrio sp. 10N.247.310.98. The sequence goes on from NZ_JBFSUL010000012.1 coordinate 94,298, forward strand.
ATCTTATCAACCTGTACAACCTGCTTAAAACCGATCCTGAAACTTATATCACGGAAGCGAAGCGCTGGTTCTGTCCTGAGAACAACCGTAAAGAAGCCTTCTTAGATATTCGCGCTGAGTTCAATGGTACAGATAACGTCATGTATCGTTCATTGGCTTTCTTGTATATGAACCGATTTGGCTTCAATGGCCTATGTCGTTACAACAAGAAGGGCGGTTTTAACGTTCCATTCGGTTCTTATAAAAAACCTTACTTCCCAGAAGCTGAGCTGGAATTTTTTGCCGAGAAAGCGAAAAAAGCCACCTTCGTCTGCGAGGGATACCATGAAACCTTTAGCCGCGCGCGCAAAGGCTGTGTGGTTTACTGCGATCCTCCATACGCACCACTGTCGAACACGGCAAACTTTACCTCTTACGCAGGTAATGGCTTTAGCTTAGATGACCAAGCTGCACTGGCGGATGTTGCTGAAAAAGCAGCGATGGAACGAGGCATCCCTGTCTTGATCTCAAACCATGACACCACCTTAACGCGCCGTTTATACCATGGTGCAGAACTGAACGTGGTCAAGGTTAAGCGCACCATTAGCCGTAATGGCGCAGGGCGCAATAAAGTCGATGAGTTACTGGCACTTTTTCATAAAGAGAAAAACCAGCAACACGCTTCAGAAGAATTGTAGCGGCCAACATAACCCTCGAACTCATTAAATTGAGTGACCAACGGGTACTTTCATAAACTAATCTTTCGAACTGCTAGGATCTGCTTAGTTGCTTAGGTAGAATTGCACACCAAATAGTCTTGGAATTGAGTCTTGTATTTGTATATGAGATGTCACAAGGCGGTGATATTCGCAATTTACTCACTCTTAAGAGGTTTGGTATGAAAGATTTTCTAATCGCTCCATCGATTTTGTCTGCAGATTTTGCTCGTCTTGGTGAAGACGTAGAAAAAGTACTCGCAGCTGGTGCTGATGTTGTGCACTTCGATGTGATGGACAACCACTACGTACCTAACCTGACTTTTGGCGCGCCTATCTGTAAAGCGCTGCGCGACTACGGTATTACGGCTCCTATCGATGTTCACCTTATGGTTAAGCCAGTAGACAGCATCGTGCCTGAGTTTGCTAAAGCCGGCGCATCAATGATTACCTTCCACGTTGAAGCTTCAGAGCACATCGATCGCACTCTACAGCTAATCAAAGAGCACGGCTGTAAAGCGGGTGTGGTTCTTAACCCTGCAACGCCGCTTTCTTGCTTAGATTACATCCTAGACAAAGTAGACATGATTCTACTGATGTCTGTGAACCCAGGCTTCGGCGGTCAATCTTTCATTCCGCACACGCTAGATAAACTACGTGCTGTTCGTAAGCTGATTGATGAGTCAGGCCGTGACATTCGCCTTGAGATTGATGGCGGCGTGAAGGTTGATAACATCCGTGAAATCGCAGAAGCGGGCGCAGATATGTTCGTTGCGGGTTCAGCTATCTTCAATCAACCAGATTACAAAGAAGTGATTGATGAGATGCGTGCAGAGCTTGCAAAAGTAAACGCATAATCGTAAAACTACAGATAGATTGAATATTAAGGGGCTAATTTGCCCCTTTTTTACGTCTTATAGCTCAACTCATAAGACGAACATAATAAATAGGAAAGTAAGATGTCATTAAGCTCAATAAAACTGATCGCCTTTGATTTGGATGGAACCTTGTTAGACAGCGTGCCTGATTTGGCCGTTGCTGCTGACCAAGCTTGTCAGGAGTTGGGTTTCCCTTCAGTGAGCGAAGAACAAGTTCGCGACTACGTAGGTAATGGTGCTGATGTTCTTATCGGACGTTCACTCAGCCGTAACTTGACGGTTGACCCAAGCCTAGAGCCAGAGCTACTGAAAAAAGCACGCATCCTGTTTGATGATTTCTATGAGCAGGGCGGTCACAAGCTAAGTCACCTTTACCCATCGGTTAAAGAGACGCTGGGTGAGCTGGATAAAGCCGGCTTCACTATGGCGCTGGTTACCAACAAGCCATCGAAGTTTGTACCAGACGTACTGGCGCAACACGGTATTGATAAGTACTTTGTTGATGTGTTGGGTGGCGACTCTTTCCCAGAGAAAAAACCGAACCCAGTCGCTCTGAACTGGTTGCTAGAAAAGCACAATGTAAAAGCGGAAGAGATGTTGATGGTTGGCGATTCAAGCAACGACATTAAAGCGGCTAAGAATGCAGGTTGTCACTCGTTTGGTCTGACTTACGGTTATAACCACGGCGAGCCGATTTCAGCATCAAACCCTGACTATGTCGCGGATAACGTCGCGCAATTACTAGATGTCGTTCTAGTTTCAGCATAAAGCGGACAAAAGTTAGCTAACCTACTGGCAAAATACTTATCAATGAGTACACTGGATGAGCCGTACAGAAGAGCTGTGCGGCTTTTCTATATTTAAGTTAAGAAGCTAAGCGTTCAATAAACTTAGCGAATAAGCAAAGGAATTAAAACCATGAGCAAGCCCATCGTATTGAGTGGTGTTCAACCATCTGGTGAACTAAGTATCGGTAACTACTTGGGTGCTCTACGTCAATGGCAACAGATGCAAGATGATTACGATTGCCAATACTGTGTTGTAGACCTTCACGCAATTACGGTTCGCCAAGATCCGAAAGCACTGCATGAAGCGACTCTAGACGCACTAGCAATCTGTCTTGCTGTCGGTGTTGATCCAAAGAAGAGCACGCTATTTGTTCAGTCACACGTACCAGAGCATGCTCAACTTGGTTGGCTTCTTAACTGTTACACACAAATGGGTGAACTGAGCCGTATGACTCAGTTTAAAGATAAGTCTGCACGTCACTCAAACGACGTAAACGTAGGCCTATACGACTACCCAGTGTTGATGGCTGCAGACATCCTGCTTTACGGTGCTCACCAAGTACCTGTAGGTAGCGACCAGAAACAACACCTAGAGCTAGCGCGTGATATCGCAACTCGCTTCAACAACATCTACGGTCCTGAAACGCCAATCTTCCAAGTACCAGAACCTTACATTCCAACAGTGAATGCACGTGTAATGAGCCTGCAAGACGCGACGAAGAAGATGTCTAAGTCAGACGACAACCGTAAGAACGTGATTACTCTGCTAGAAGAGCCTAAGTCGATCATCAAGAAGATCAACAAAGCGCAAACCGATGCAGAAACACCACCACGCATTGCTCACGATTGGGAAAACAAAGCGGGTATCTCTAACCTAATGGGTCTGTACTCTGCAGCGACGGGTAAAACGTTCGAAGAGATCGAAGCGCAGTACCAAGGCGTTGAAATGTACGGTCCGTTCAAGAAAGACGTAGGCGCAGCATTGGTTGAGATGCTTGAGCCGATTCAAGCTGAATATCACCGTATCCGTGCTGACCGTGCCTACATGGACGCAGTAATGAAAGCCGGTGCTGAAAAAGCCTCTGAACGTGCTGCAGTGACACTGAAAAAAGCATACGAAGCAGTAGGTTTTGTTACTCGCCCATAGGGTGAACTAACACAACTCGCTTGAGAATTTGAGCCCAAAGTAGCTGTTGTTTACTTTGGGCTTTTTCATGCCCATTCCATTTGCCTTCCTCGAAACCCCCTTGTTTGAATTGATAATTTACCCAGTATTTAGCTAGCATATCCATCGCTGTAATGCTGTGCAGATGATCTTATTTGGTACCCTCAAGCTTTATAAAATCACACTCGTTTCTATATATGTTGGAAATATATAACGTGCCAAACAATTGATGATTCCAAAGTGATAAGTTCCTCATTTTCTTGCCAACTGACTTATTCCTTTCATAAATAAACCTGATAGTTACCACAAAATACATGACTGCCCATAGATGGCAGTGACTATAACTCGATGAACTCAGGTGAAACGGATGGCTCTTTTACACAAACCTTCATTGCTAGCAGTGGCAATTGGTAGCTTGTTAACTACAAGCGCACACGCTGATTTGTTTATTTCACAATATGTGGAAGGCGGCAGCTATAACAAAGCGGTTGAGATTGCCAATAGTGGCGATAGCAGCATTAGTTTAGATGGTTACTCATTGGCGAAATCTGCCAATGGCAACGGATCATGGGGTGCCACTTTACCTTTAGATGGACACGTTTTAGCACCCGGTGAAGTACTCGTGGTCGCACATTCTAGTGCGAGTGATGAGATTAAAGCTCAAGCTGACATCATTAATGCCTCTATCGCCAATCATAATGGTGACGACCCGCTGGCTATCTTGAATTCAGACGGCTCGGTACATGATGTTGTTGGTTTGATGGGCGATGTGGACTGGGGCAAAGATGTTACTTTGGTTCGTGCGACACAAACACCTTCTGCGACGTTTGATGCTTCACAATGGGTATCGCTACCAAAAGACAGCATTGAAGGCCTAGGTTCACTAGACAGCGTTGAACTGCCAGAAGCGTTCACTTGTACACA
>NZ_JBFSUL010000013.1:0-98587 GCF_041467395.1 Vibrio sp. 10N.247.310.98
GAAACTCACTCTACCATTTACCCAGAAATCAAGCTCATCTAAGCGGAGAAGAGCCAAACGGTTTTATCAATATACTCATGTACATAGTTGTATAAGCATAGACCGATAAACAAAAAAAGAGCAGTTATGAAACTGCCCTTTTCTAATTATTGGTGGTTGATCAATTTATTCGTTTTTGTTCTGTATATTCACACTTGAACGATCTTTTATTAACGAGCAACCATGCTTGCTGCGATAACCACCAGCAGTACTGAGAAGATTTTCTTAATCGTTGGAACCGGTAAATGGTTGGTGGCTTTTGCGCCTAACGGAGCCGTAAACCAAGACGTGCACACAATACCCAACAGCGCAGGCAGATAAACAAAGCCAGCAAAGCCATCTGATAGAGCAAAGTGGCTGCTGCCTGAACTGATGTAACCTATCGAGCCAAACAACGCGATCACAATGCCACAAGCCGAGGCACAACCGATGGCCTTTTTCATACCGACAGAGAAGAACGTTAATAGCGGAACCAGCAATGCTCCGCCACCAATACCTATCATGGCAGATAAGCCACCCGTAATGGTTGTCAGCACAGTGAGCACACCTTTGTTCGGCAGTTTTCGTTCCTTAGGCGCATCATTTTTGCTGCTTAAGAACATCTTGATCGCAATAAGAACCACACTCACAGCAAACACAATACGAACGACTTTTTCCGGTAACAACGCCGCCATAAAACCACTAACCAATGCACCCAGAGCAACACCGAGCATGATCCAAGGCGCCAGATCCCAAGGCACTTTGCCATTCTTGTGGTGAGCGAGTGCAGAAGATGTTGAAGTGAACAGTATCGATGCCAACGAGGTAGCAATCGCCGCGACAACAACTTGGTCGGATGGTAGAACTTCTAAATACAGTAAAATGCTGCTTAACACAGGAACAATGATCAGCCCTCCGCCAATACCTAACAAACCGGCTAGAAACCCAACACCACTGCCCAGTAACGCACAGTAGAAAATCAACAACAGCAATTCACTCATTTCATCCATCTCTTAATTAAATTAATCGTCTTAAATAACACACTATTAATGCGGTTATATTTCCATCAAGCTAATTAATATAACTGACACCGACTAAAATATTCAAACAGAATAGATCATGAATATTCCTCATGTTGAATGTGAAGTAATACCATTGTTAATGGTCAACCTATCAACGTATAAAAACCTTAAGCGATTAACTTTATACGACATTAATTCTACTAAGCATTAATTTCAGACAGCATAGCCTTCGATTCTTAATCCGGTCACAAGCAAAAAATAAAAGCCGTTTTAATACTAAAGACCGAGAGAATCAGAAAAAAAATTGGGATACCAAATCAGCATGAATAAAGAATTTAATTTTACGATTAAGAGCATTAGCCTCGACGAAAACTACCAGCCTGCAGACAGCACGCGTATCACTACCAACTTTGCTAACCTGGCTCGCGGTGACAGCCGTCAAGCGAACTTACGCAATGCACTACAAATGATCGATAACAGTTTCAACGCGTTAGCGCACTGGGATAACCCTAAGGGCGACCGCTACTCTGTTGAGCTTGAAATCATTTCTGTTGATATGGATATTGAAAGCAACGGCGAAGCATTCCCTTCAATTGAAGTGCTGAAAACCAATATTGTAGACCGTAAAACTAACGAGCGTATTGAAGGCATTATCGGAAATAACTTCTCTTCTTATGTTCGAGATTATGACTTTAGCGTACGTCTATTGGATCATAATAAAGGCCAAGATAAATTCAGCATTCCAGAAGATTTTGGTGACTTACACGGTAAGCTTTTTAAATATTTCGTTAACTCTGACGCTTACAAAAAGAACTTTAATAAACGACCTGTTATTTGCTTAAGCGTGTCAGATAATAAAACCTATTACCGCACTGAAAACCAACACCCAGTATTAGGTTTTGAATACCAACCGAATGAGTCTTCTTTAACTGAACAATATTTCAAAAAGATGGGCTTACAGGTTCGTTATTTCATGCCGCCTAACAGTGTTGCACCTTTGGCCTTCTATTTCTTTGGTGATCTGCTGAACGATTACTCTAACCTAGAGCTTATCAGCACCATCAGTACCATGGGTACGTTCCAGAAAATCTACCGACCTGAGATTTACAACGCGAACGCGGTTGCGGGTAACTGTTACCAACCAAACTTGAAAAACTTGGATCACTCGCTGACTCAAATCGTGTACGACCGTGAAGAACGAAGCCAGCTAGCTGTTGAACAAGGTAAATTCGCAGAAGAGAAGTTCATTAAGCCATACCAATCAGTTCTAGAGAACTGGTCGGCAAATTACGCACTTTAATCGTCTATTGCGCTCTCAAACCACCCAAGGATAGGCAATATTATTATGAAAACACTATTACCGACTTCAACAGCGGGCAGCTTGCCGAAACCGTCTTGGCTTGCACAACCAGAGACGCTTTGGTCGCCATGGAAACTTCAAGGCGATGAACTCACAGACGGCAAACAAGATGCGCTGCGTGTCTCTCTGCACGAGCAACAGCAAGCAGGCATTGATATTGTGAGTGACGGCGAACAAACACGTCAACACTTTGTAACGACCTTCATTGAACACCTGAATGGCGTTGATTTTGAAAAGCGTGAAACCGTTAAAATCCGCGACCGTTACGATGCGAGTGTACCGACGGTTGTAGGCCCAGTTTCTCGTCAGAAATCTGTGTTTGTTGAAGATGCGAAGTTCTTACGTCAGCAAACCGACCAACCGATCAAATGGGCTCTGCCGGGGCCTATGACCATGATTGATACACTTTATGATGCGCATTACCAAAGCCGTGAAAAACTGGCGTGGGAATTTGCAAAGATCCTCAACGAAGAAGCCAAAGAACTTGAAGCGGCAGGCGTGGATATTATTCAGTTCGATGAACCTGCGTTTAACGTGTTTTTTGATGAAGTGAACAATTGGGGCATCGCTTGTTTGGAAAGAGCCATTGAAGGGCTTAAGTGCGAAACAGCAGTCCATATTTGTTATGGCTACGGCATTAAAGCGAATACGGATTGGAAAAAGACATTAGGCACCGAGTGGCGCCAATACGAAGAAGTCTTCCCTAAGCTGCAGCAATCGAATATCGACATTATCTCTTTAGAGTGTCACAACTCTCATGTACCTCTTGAGCTGCTTGAGCTCGTACGAGGCAAGAAAGTAATGGTCGGTGCGATTGATGTTGCAACCGATTCGATTGAAACACCGGAAGAAGTGGCTAGCACTCTACGTGAAACACTTAAGTACGTTGATGCCGACAAGCTCTACCCTTGCACCAACTGCGGCATGGCTCCCCTACCTCGCGAGATAGCCTCAGCGAAGCTTAATGCGCTAAGTGCTGGCGCAGAGATCGTTCGTAAAGAGCTTTCAGCGTAACGCTTTCCTAAAGAACAAAAACTATGCCTTTAAGCCTAAGTATCATATTGATGCTTAGGCTTTTTGTTATGTGAGTTAATGAGCTTTACGCGTTGCTTACCAGGTTTTATCTAGGTCTTGAGCATATAAAGAGATCGCTCGTTGGTACTCTTTAATCGCATCGCTATTCGTCGTGGAAACTAAAAGCTCAAGTAACAGCGATGTCGCTTCTTTATGGCGACCTAGTTCGACACGCTAACATACGGCTCCATTCTTCTTTGCTCATTGCGCCTTTAGAAAGGTAAATATTGTGTTTCTGCATTGCACCTTTCGTGTATGAAAGCTTGATGAATGAGCCAATTTCAAACGGAAGAAAGCTACGCTGTAAAGTCACATCACAAGCAACGCCATTTAAACGTACATGACCGTTCGTGATTTCAAACGAGCTATCGCGAAGCTTCCACCACAACATTAGAATTTTTATTAATGGAGGAACACAAATTATCAGCCCTATGGTTAGCAGCGATGAACGATCACCATCTAATATCCAATAGGCAAGACCTAGTGCAATAACAATAAACAGCAACTCTGAAAATAAGTATTTAACAAAATTTAGTTGGATACGGTTATCCATGACACTCTCTCAATGATGACCCTAAAGGCAGCTCCATTTCAACGAGCCCTTTCACTTCAGACAACTGAGTAAAACCTTTTGATTGATAAAGCTTAATGGCGGGGTTCTCACTGAACACGCGCAACACTAACTGAGCCGATGCTTGATTGTTCGCATGTTCAATAGCCAAATCGAGACACTTAGAGCCAAAACCTTGACCTTGACAGTCAGCTAATATCTGCAAGTCCCTAAGAAACGTTGTACCACTAGCGTAACTGAAGCGAACAACACCAATACGGCGATCCCCCACATAAATTTCATAGTTATCCAGCTCATCCCAGCTGCGTAAAAACTGGCTATGACCCCAAGCGATTCCACGAGCTTGATAGTAACTCGCCATATTCGTTTTGGTGATCGATTCAGCGAACTTAGGCTCTGAACCTTTGACCAACCTTACATCCATATTGTGTCCTTTGTTTTCAAATCACATCTGAATACGGCATAGCAAAATGCCGTATATGTTGAATCATTTTTAGGTACATACTGGTTTCACTTCCTTCCATTGTGTATCCCATTCTTCGCCTAACAAATTAGAAAGTTTTTCACAGTCGTATAGATAGCGAAGACTATCTTTACAGTACGCAGTAAGCATTTCAGTTAACTGACCAGACGCTTTTTCGTTGTCTTTGAGTTTTCCGTACATCATCAAACCAGTCCTAAAGGTGTCTTGATCGAGGTCAGACGCTTGCTTCGATAACATCCCAAAGGAAATAGCGTTAATAGACAGGGCTAATGCAATCGCATCGCCTTCATCTCCCTCTAATTCACAAGCACTATAACGAGCTAACAAGTTCGATGTTTTAATTAATGGGGCAAGGTCTTTTGTATTTGCATATTTATAGGTTTCAAAACCTTGCCGCACCGCAGCTTTATGACTGTCTTCAATGCTCACAACATAGTCTGTCAAAACATGTAAGCTCGCATATGCACCTAGCCCGAAAGCCACAATGAACACGGCGATTAATCTGATCACTTATCTCTCCTAAAAGAACCTTGTGCTGGTTAATTTTAAACGGCGTCTTGTAGTAACAACCCTACTTGCCATCGACCTTTTCTAGAAACCAACTTCCTTGGCACGGCCCATTGGTTAAGTGCCATCGGCCGTCAAATCTACTGCCACTGCCACGTGCGGAAAAACGATAATCCCATTGGCGATGTTTAGCATATAAACGTAAGTCGCCGTTTTCCGTCACCCAACCCTCTAACGGTGTTCCATTGTAGGTAAGCCTTAGAGTAGCCTTACCCTCACGAATAGTTCCGGTGATGGTTGTGCGTTCACACATATTATTGCCAGTGGTGTTAATACGGCGGCCTAGCCACTCACCGTCGAAATCGATAGAAGGAACAAATTGGGGACTATCAGGAAGTTTAGGAAACGACTCGGAATTACTGGACCCGAACCACTGAAGCTCACGACCAACAAGGAAGAAGACAACAAAGCCGATTGATATCGCTATCACAAATCCCTTTTTCATTAGCCTCTTCCTAATCCGCTGACCTTAAGAAAAGAACCCTAACATAATGAAAAGTAATAACTTACCATCAGTTTAATTAACTTTGATATATTCCACAAATTGCATTCAAATGTTGAATATAGAGAAAGCGGCATCGTACAAAATACCGCGCATTGAGAATCAATTATGAGCAGTGCCGGAAGCTCTGCACAGAAAACCCCTAACCTTCCAAGGCATTGCGCCAATACTGAACGGTTTTATCCGACACCAACCCTGTCTCGGTCGCCGCTGATACTAAAAAGTCACATAACCGAGCCGCAACCTCTTCATTACCCAACAAGTACAAACTGCGAATGGCTCGCGTTAACCTTAGCTGGTTATGGTCATGATTCTTTAACCATACGTGATTAGCCGGGCTAAGTGGTAACGATGAAGATATTTCACTCCCGTTTCGCTGCATACCCCAAAACTCAAGCATCAGGTCAAGCGCTTGTAGATGAGCTGTGCGGAGCGCTTCTGAATTAGCAAAAAGCACCTTATCTTCTTGAGTAACCAACGGGGCATGTTGATTAAACTTAGTCCCCTCATCTATTGGGAAGAACACTTGAATGTACTTATGGTCATGCTCCAACCAAAAATGATTGTAAGCCAATAACTGTTCTATATTTCGACCAAATTTGTCCGGCGCTTCACCAGATATAAAGCGAGCAATCTCACTCATTTTAAAATCCTACTGACTATAAACCCCCACTTGTGGGCGAATGCATTATTACGCAGTAAGCCGTCAAAAGCCTAGTCCTTTACGTTGTAAGTACCGATTTGGCTTAGAACTCCACGTCCCACGCGTTAGGAATCACTTTTGAATAATTTCGACTTACTTTTCTAACAAACGACACGGGAACTCTGCGACACATTTTAGCTCTGCTGTATGTTCAGGGAATCGTTCCTGAAGAAAACACAATGCATCCGTTGGCGTTGGCGTAGCGTATGAGTTTTAGACTAAAGCCAGCAACCAGTGTGTTAATAACTGAGTACCAAAACCTGAACGACTAAAAGAGGTAGGTAAAATAAGCAGCGAAAGATTACATCTTTCAAAGAAAAACCCTTCAGAAAGCGTCCTTCGGTGCATAGAATTTCAAGCGACTTACACTAGTGAATAATGTAAGTCGCTAACATAAGAGGCTAACGCAAGCGTCTCAACACAACCTGCTGGTCGAGCTCATTCTGATAGTCCGTGTAATCAAGCCCTTGATCAAATATGTACTCAGTGACAAGAGTACGAATGCACTCAACCAATGTGCTTGCTTGCCAAGGCTTTTCAAAGTAACGGTCGATGCCTGCTGCATTAATCGCATTGATGGTATCAGTATGAGTGGCCTGCCCCGTAAGAAGAATTTTCTTGGTATTCGGAAAGCGACTGTCATGGAACACTTCAGTGAGTAACTCCACACCCGTTTTCCCTGGCATCACATGATCAGACACGATGACGGTAATGTGTTCGCCTTCTGCGTCAAGTTCATCAATGAGATCAAGCACTTCTTGCGCTGATTCACAATCTTCAATATTCAGCCAACTCGCCAGCGGCTCTAAATCTTGTATCACTGCGCTCAGTACTTCTCTCTGGTCATCGACACAGATTAAATTAAGCTTCTCCATGTTCACCCTCTATTGGTAACTTGATTCTAAATACCGTTTTAGAAGCATCACTTTTCACAATAATACTTCCGCCATAACCTGCCACAATCCGCTTAACTACTGATAAACCCAAGCCCAATCCAAACGATAAACCACCTTTTTTAGTGGTGAAGTTGGGCTGAAATACCTTTCTACGAGTCGCCTCGTCTATCTCAGGGCCGTTATTCGCGATCGTAACTAATATCCTTTTCTTACTTAATCTGGTTTGAATCTCTATTGCGGCATCGTCTGAATTCGACATTGCATCACAAGCATTCTTTACAATGTTGACCCAAATCTGAACGAGCTCTGTTTTCGAGCCTTTAAAAGTCGGCAAATATGCAGGGCTCAATCGCACAGACACTCGACGCAACTCACTTTGTAACAACGATAAGGCATGGTTAATGGAGTCATTAATATCAACCGCTTCTTCGGTGTCAATATCAACTCTGCCAAGTTGTTTAACCGATTTTACGATGCCGACGGTGTGTCTAGATGCCAAACGCAAATCATGTAAATCACAACCCATCTGCCAAAAACGAATCGCTTCTTCTGGTTTTTTCAGCCAATGCTTTGAAATAACGTCTGTTGCAGATAAAGCATCAATTGGAATCGCCTTTGCAAGAGAGCGAGCAATGTTTTTGTCTAAACCATATTTTCTTTCAAATTGTCGCCCACGTGTTCGTGCTTCTGACGACGACGTTTTCTGACCATGCATTAACCCAAAATCGAAAAATTGACTGGCTTCTGGATGCACTTCTTCAAGCAGATCCATGATGACCGTTTCAAGTCGACCAGATTTACTATTTACGACACCAATAGCGTTGTTAAGCTCATGAGCAATCCCTGCAGCCAATTGACCCAAGGTCGTCATTTGCTCAGCAGTATGTAACTTCTCTAGCGCTTTTTGTTTCGCTATCGCTTCTTGTGTTGCGCGGCGTTGACGACGCGACAACTCATTGACAATTACAGGTGTGAACTGTGCGGTAAGAGGACCAAATTTACGTTCATCTTCTGCAGGCGTGTCTTTATCGATCCACGCTAACTCAACATCGGTTTTAGCAACAACCGTTGAAGATGCTGTCCAATTACCTGAAAAGAAGCTATGAACGCCTATAAAAGCCCCACTACCCGCGCTAAATACTCGCACTTGCGGTGTATTCGCATCGGTATAAAACCCTTCCAGTTCTCCACTAAACACATAATATAAACGAGTGTTTAACGCTGATTGTTCAATAATGGTGTTACCGGCACAGCACGTCACCCGACGTTCTGTTTGGTTAAAATAGCGCTCGATCAGTGCTTCTAGCTTTTGTTGATACACGTATCGTTATCCTATGTGACCAATTGAATGTAGCACCCACACCATAACAAAACTCAGTAGCACACCAACCACACCCAAAATAATACCGATTCTGGCCATTTGATTACTTTGCACATGACCAGTGGCATGAGCCAACGCATTCGGTGGCGTACTGATTGGCAGCGACATACCTAATGAAGCGGCAAAAGTCACAACCAAAATTAACGTTAGCTCACCGCCTAGTGGCGTGAGTGAAGCCATAGACGAACCTAATGCCGCCATAATTGGCATTAACAAGTTAGCCGTTGCGGTATGAGACATAAAGTTTGCCATTACCAAACACAAGAACGCCGCTCCGAACAACACCACATAGGGTGAGTAGCTATCAAACGGAATACTGTGTACCACGAGCTTTGCTAAGCCAGTTTTATCGAGCGCTAAACCAAGCGCAATACCACCTGATACAAGCCACAATACGTCCCAAGAAATTTTCTTCAGGTCTTCTTTATTGATGATCCCTGTGAGTGAGAACACAGCGACAGGAATCAGAGCGACGGTGTAAGAGTTCATGCCATGGCTTGAACCCATTAACCAAAGAATGATGGTCAGCGCAAAAGTGACGTACACCGCAATGGCTTTAGGCGTTTTAAGGAATTTACCTTTGATGCTTAGCTCGATTTTCTTTTGGTCAGCTTTGTACATAAAGCCTATTAAAAACCACGCTAACGCCATCATAATCACAACAAACGGCACACCAAATGCCATCCATTCACCGAACGTAATGAGGTTATCGCCAACTAAATATTTAAGTGCGATAGCGTTCGGAGGGGTACCGATCGGGGTACCAATGCCACCGATGTTAGCGGCAACCGGGATACAAAGCGCAAACGCTACACGACCGGGGTCTTTCGGACCAAACACAGCCAGTACCGGCGTTAAAATAGAGAGCATCATTGCCGTTGTTGCCGTGTTAGACATAAACATCGAAAAGATACCAGTGATCAACATTAAGCCGAGCATCACAAACTTTGGGTCTTGTCCAAATGGCTTCAACAACACGCGAGCTAAGTTTACGTCTAATCGATATTTAGTGGCGGCCATTGCTAAGAAGAAACCACCCAAAAACAGCATGATGATTGGGCTAGCGAATGTCGCCATGATATCGCTGTATTTTAACAGCTCACCAAAATGTTCTTCCCCATGCTCAAACCTTAAAAAGATCAGCCCTTTATCCGACAACATCAATAATTGCAGAACGATAATAACAACAGACGTCGCGTAAATAGGGATAGGCTCGAACACCCAGCACAATGCCGCTAACAAAAAGATCGCAATAACGCGTTGTTGAATAATCGTAAGGCCTTCAAATGGAAACGCTGATAGCGGCATGACGAGGATAATGAAAGGAATTAAAATAGGGATAATGTATTTAATATAGGGGCGCATAGCACAAAAACTCTTCCTGAGATAACAACTACTTAGAAATTAGATTTACAGTTCTAATTTAGATCCGACAACGAATTATCGAACTCTCGCCACTATCTCACTCTCGGCTAGATCAATGATTATGTGATCACGATATCCCCTTTTTCGATTCTGTGCGCTACCTCTACGTTTGTATGCCATTTATTGTTGCAATTAAATTCAGGAGAGTGGTTTCTGCGTTTCTATTCATAATCCGTTCCGGTTATTCTAGGTACTGTCAGAACAGATCAGTCGCTTAAGTCATGTCCATAAATTGAGGACCGCTTCTGAGTAACCTCTCAAATATATGAGTTAGACTTACTCGGATTGTGCGTGGTTTTGCATTTCCTTTTGCCGTAAGTTTATTTTCAAGCTCGCTTAGTAGAGCATGGAAGAAATAATAAAAAGATACCTATTCTCCCCCGAAAACAGTTCTACACAACACAACTTTCGACCGGCTAATAACATGACTATTGTTACATCTAAAAAACGTCCTACCGTTGGCATTGTGCTGCCTATGCTCAGTGGCTTCTACATGGGCGAGCTAAATGCAACCCTTAGAAGGCTTGCGAAAAACCATAAAGTCAATCTGATCTTCATCCGCTCGGGTGAGCGAAGAGATTTTAAACTTCCTATATATTTTAATCATCTCGATGCCCTTGTGGTCGTTCTCCATGCAGCGACAGTAAAGTTGATCGAAGAAGCTATAAACGCAAACATTCCAGTCATTTCTATTGGAGCAAGCTATGCGCCGCTGCCCGTTGAGCAGTATTATAGTGTGCAAAGCGATGGTGTCACTAAGCTCTATGAATGGTTACAAAGTCAAGGACACGAAGAAATCGGCTTTTGTGGCGATCTCACTGTTAATGATATCAGGTCTCGCTTCAAAGCGTATCAACGCACGGTGATTGATCATAAAGGCTCATTCAACCAACGCCATTTCTTCCGCGTGTCGAATTGTTCTCTATCTGGGGGACGAGAAGCCGCAATAGAATTTATACAGCGTAAATCCAAATGCACTGCGGTTATCTGCGCAACTGACCACAATGCTGTAGGTATGATGGAGCAACTGTCTCACAGCAATATCTCGGTACCTGACGATGTCGCCATCGTAGGCATTGATAATATTTTCGTCGGTCAACAATTCAATCCCAAGTTAACAACAGTAGACCAACAGCTTGAGCTTCTAGCGACGCAAGTATTTCACCGCGTGTTGGAACGTATTTCTGGGAAGCCTTTTAATAATGCCAATAACAGTGTCCCGCAAAAGCTCATCGTTCATCAGTCTTGCGGTAACACAAACCCAGATCTCGAACATAAAGAAGATATCAACTCAACTCGCCAAATCCTCTTAAATGTGCAAGGGCGTTCTCCCGCTGAGATATTCGAAAATTTCTATTCACAAGCACAAGGAGGTTTTGACTCAATTAGAGATGCTCAAAGCCTTTACGGAAACAATCTTGACTGGGCCTGTCTCGCTGAGTGTAATTCGGAGCAATACACTATTAGGAAATGGGTAGAAAAAGGCATGACTCAGCCAACTACCCTACCGCAACAAACAGATATTCAAGACGATATTCGCAATTTCCCATTTTTCGAACGCTATGATCATTTCGTTGCTTCCATTCTTCCTATCAACTCAGGGCAAGAAGATCAATGGAAGCTCGTCGCTGTTGTTGATTCATTGCAAGATCACCAAGATATCGGTACACAATCGGTATTCAACAATTATTTAGATATGCTCGCACTGTTCATCGAGCGCGACGAGCTTATCAATACAAGTAACAATCGTCAGAAGAACTCCCAACAGTTGTTGCAACAGCTCAAAGTAGTATCTAACAGCTCAAACGATGGTATCTGGGATTGGGACTTACTAACCAATACTCTTGTCTGGAACAGTCGGTTAACCAAAATGATTGGCTGTCAAGATACCTTTTCTGATCGTAAGTTAGGATGTGACCATCTGTTCCAATATATACACTCAGAAGACTTAGAACTTCTCGAGTCCGCCATTCATAACCACTTAAACGAAGAAGTACCGTTCAAATGTGAATTCAGGATGAAGACGCAACATCGCGGATATATCTGGGTTCATGCCAATGGCTCAGCGGTTCATAATGCAGAAGGGCAGGCTGTGCGCTTCATTGGCTCAATGACGGATGTAACTCAAGAGCGAGAAGATGCGGAAAAGATTCAACACATGGCGTATTATGATGCGCTTACTGGCATCGCTAATCGCCGGAAAATAATGGAAAGCATCGCGCAACACATTGTGAATCGACCTAACCAAAAACGCGCGGTCATGTTGATGGATCTTAACCGTTTTAAGATTATCAACGACTCTTTTGGTCATCACGTCGGTGATGCACTTCTTTGCCACGTGACCAAACATATTCAGAACGTGCTATCAAGTGAACACCTTGTCGCACGTTTGGGAGGTGACGAATTCTTGTTTTTGTGTAATGTCAGTTCCGAAGCAGACATCAACGCACTCGCCACGCAGATTTTAAATGCCGTTCAAAACCCATTGATCGTTGATGATATTGAGATTATCAGCCAAGGAAGCCTAGGCATCGCTATGTATCCTTATGATGGCGTAAGTGCCGAAGAATTAATTAAGCAGGCCGACATTGCCATGTATCAAGCTAAAAAGCTGGGAGGACAAAGCTATCTCAACTTTCAAAGGTCAATGGCAAAAGAGACGGAAAACATAATCGAAATAGAGCACCAACTCAGTCGTGCCATCGCTCAACAAGAAATAAAGGTGCACTACCAACCTCAATATTGTGGGCAAGATGAAAAGATTACTGCTGTTGAAGCACTAGCAAGATGGGAATCTCCAACATTGGGGGATGTCCCTCCTGACCAGTTTATCGAGGTTGCTGAATCAGCTGGCCTAATCAGCAAGCTTGGTGAATGTATCATTCATCGAGTTTGTAAGGATGTTGAAGGATCTGAATGGCTACAAACCATGAGCCATATTTCCATTAATATCAGTGCAAAACAGCTGATACAGCCTCACTTCGCTCAAGAAATCATTCGAACTATTCGCCAATACCAGCTTCCTTTGACGTTATTCTGTATTGAGATAACCGAGTCAGCAGCAATTGTCGATTACGAGTTATGCATAAACTCACTTAAAGAACTACACGATGTAGGAATTTCTATCTCTCTTGACGATTTTGGCACGGGATTCTCTTCTCTATCTCTACTAAAGCAACTTCCACTAAGTGAAGTAAAGATCGACCGTTCATTTATCTCTGACATAACTCAAGGGCAGACCAACTTAGACTTCGTCAACACTATGATCATGATGGGTAAAAGCTTGGGCTATCGTGTTGTAGCTGAAGGGGTGGAAACTGCTGATCATAACCAACGCCTAAACGGACTGGGGATAGATCTGCTGCAAGGTTATTACTTCAGTAAACCTCGACCATTAAGTGAACTGGAATCAGAAGTGGCTATCAAATTGACTAGAGCTTAACCGTGGCACAACGGCATTATTTAAAAGTAATGCCATTCTTATTCACGCTTTGCGTTAACTTTACTGCCTATTGGCAGGTTAACGGAATAAAAATGAGCGTAAACAGTAGATGACATAAAGGTCGTTTAGAACCACAGATAGACCTCGTTGAGATGCCTTATCTGGACTACGACAAACAGACGTACTACCCCAATCAGACAGTTATCTTCTGGCCTCGCTACCGCTGGGGCGCAGGCGGGAATGCTGTCGCATCGTTTGCACCAGTCACTATTTCGCCAACAGAGTAAGTCGTTTCTTATTGAGTTAGGGCTTAATCGCTAGGCCCTAACTCTTCATTATCGAAGGTAAGTAAAACACAAGAGACCTACTCAGAACCTAATTACAGGGAGTAATCAAACACAATGATGTCTTCTAAAAGCGGACGAAACACATCTTTCAGCGCATCATGCTCAGGGTGCGGAAGGTAATTCTGACGGCCTTCTTCATCGGCGAACGTCATTAACACCGAGTGGGTATAACCTTGATTCTTGTTTTCAGGGCTGTCATTTAGCCCCCACTCGACTGAAGTGACCCCTTCAACTTTGTTTGGCATCGCTTCGAACAACATCTTTAGTTTTTGAACCTCTGAAGCCTCAGCGTTTTCTTTAAACTTAATCAGTAAAATGTGACGAATCATTCCCGTTTCTTTTTGAGTCATTCCTTGTCCTTTCGAGTCGTTCGCTTACTGGTTTGTAATGCTTAACCAACACCCAATAGCGATCTAAATTAGAGAACAACAAAATGCCACACGTTACACAACATGCCAAGGCTAGAACGCTGGATTTTATAAAATAACCCAAATCCCAACACAAAAATGCTGCACCCAAGGGCGCAGCATTTCTCATGACAATGGTAAGCACGTTTTAACGTTAATCAAGACGACCTGTAAGCTGGATCGTTTGGTCTTGATCGACGCTCTTGTGGAATTTTATTCCGCCGTTAGACGCTTCATTTCTTCCTTCCAGTGTTAAGTCAGATTCAACACGCTCAGCCTTTACTTGATTACCTTCGCTTCTCATCATATCGAGAGTACTCGCATAAGTACCGTCAGCCGCGAAAGCCGTGTTCATAGACAAAGCCATCAATCCAAGTGCGATTAACTTGTTCATACATCACCTCGTTGTATTTCTAATTCTTTGTTCGTTTGGTATCTGTGTTTTTGTTGGAGTAACTTTAACAATCGAACATGAACCATAGATGTGAGCTATGTGATGAGCTGCCGCCGCTCGCAAAAAGACGCACCTTTGAATCAGTGGTTATTCCAAATGTTGAAGTCTACCCTGAAAAACAAACAAGCGTAGTTCAGCTTTTAACGGGTTAACTACTTAAAGGCTTAACTGCCTAACTCCCCTACCATCCAAAAAAAGAAAAGGCTCCCGAGGGAGCCTTTGATTATGTTTCTAGTGACTATTCGCTTATGTTTTTATTTTAAAATGCTTCTTCGAGCGTTTGTTCATTCTTTTTTTCTGTCTGTTTTTCAACGGTTTCAACCTCTTTCAAGCGCGCAGTGAAGTGTCTTAACACCGGCGGCTCGTAGGTAAAATCGAGCCCTTTCACTTGTCCTGCATTCTCTTTCACTTTTTCGAATGCTTCGATAATGAAGTCCATGTGTGTTTGTGTGTAGGTCGCGCGAGGAATGGTAAGGCGCAACAACTCAGCAGGACATGGGTGTTGTTCACCTGTTGCTGGGTCGCGTCCTTGCAGCAAAGACCCAATCTCAACCGCTCTGATACCCGCGACTTTATAGAGTTCGCACGCCAAAGCATGTGCGGGAAACTGACCAGCCGGGATATGAGGCAGCAATTTACCCGCATCGACAAACGCAGCATGACCGCCTGCTTGCTGGCACACGATGCCCATCGCTTCTAAGCCATCAACAAGGTATTGAACCTGGCCAATACGGTACTCTAACCAATCTTGGCGCATGCCGTCATAAAGGCCAACCGCAAGACGCTCCATCGCGCCACCTTCTAAGCCACCATAGGTTGGGAAGCCCTCTTGCACCACACACAAGGTTCGACACTCTGTGTACACATCCATGAAAGCGTCGTCTTTAAAGCACAACAAGCCGCCCATTTGCACCATGGCATCTTTCTTGGCAGACATAGCTAAACCATCCGCGTATTTGTAAGACTCACGCGTGATCTGTTCGATTTTCCAATCCTGATAACCCGCTTCACGTTGTTGAATGAAGTAGGCATTTTCTGCGTAGCGTGCCGAGTCCATGATCACAGGAATATCGTACTTCTGAGCGATTTCATACACGGCTTTTAGATTGGCGATAGACACTGGCTGTCCACCAGCAGAGTTACAAGTAATGGTGCTCACAATGTAGGGAACATTGGCTGCGCCCGCTTCTAAGATCGCTTCTTCCAGCTTCACCACATCGAAGTTGCCTTTGAAATCCGCGTTCACTGAGGTATCGAACGCTTCTTTGGTATAAACGTTCTTCGCCACACAGCAATTCACTTGGGTGTGGCCTTGTGTTGTATCGAAGAAGTAGTTCGACAAGGCGACCATTTTGCTGCGATCGAGCCCTTTCTCCATTTCACGCTTCTTAATAAGAACCGGAATGTAGATCTGCTCTGCACCGCGTCCTTGGTGTGTTGGAATCGTCAACTCGTAACCGAAGATATCCTTAACCGCATTCGACAATGCGTTGTAACTGCGGCTACCACTGTAAGCTTCATCACCCATTAACATCGCGGCTTGCATACGCTGAGTGATAGATCCTGTTCCGCTGTCTGTCAGTAAGTCGATAAACACATCATCACTGTCGAGCAAAAATGGGTTCATGCCCGCGTCGACAATGGCTTGTTCACGATAGGCGCGAGTTGTTCTTTTTACTGGCTCTACAACACGAATACGAAACGGTTCTGGTAGATGTTTGAAGTTTTCCATAATAATACCTTTCAATACATTCCGATCAGGTCGAAATGTATTTTCTTTAGATGTCACGAGTCCTCACTATTAAATTAATAGTTCCGTATAAAGATACACAGAAAATTAACAGTGAAAATAAACAAATTAAATAATGACTTATTAATCAAACCTAAACAGAGGCTAAGATAATTAGCGATAACGACAAAAAACGAATACCCTACACGGAATAATAAGTGCGACATTCATACGTTCAAAGGTTATCAAAGCTGCTGATAGGTAAACAAAGCTCGCTGCTTTGCTGGCGCGTGACGCCTAGAGGGTACTACTCTGAAGAAAGGTGGAACGAGAGTTGGTGATCTAAGGTATACCAAGCTAACAAGGTTAGCCAAGTTGTTGATTGCCATTTCAGATACATGTTCACAATATATCCCTACGTTGAAATCAAGATGATCCGAAGTTTAAATATAGTGCAATTGTTTTATAAATACAGCTTAAAAAAGTATAAATGTGATCAATATTTAGAATGATGATTAAATACGATAGCGTGTTATATAAAATGTGAATCACAGCTGTTTATATACTATTAAACTAGTTCAGCGAGAACCTTAATAATATCAAATCCCTTTTGAAATCAACACCTCTCTAATAAGGGGCGAAGATAGCTGTTTTCTAAAAAAGCCATCATCTAATAAAGCCAAGATCCAAAACTCGCCGATCTAGAAAAGATAAATTCTGATGAGGCTCAAACCTCACCAGAACCGTATTCGCAGTGAATGACTTACTTCTTCTTCACGGCTTGCTTGATGGCCATTTCAGCCAGTTTTGGTGTCGCCGCTTTCAATACGCTGGGTGCCACCTTCTTACCCACTTTGACTGCTTTATTCAGTTGGCCTTTAACCGACGAGCCTCTTTTCATGGCTTCTAAACGTTGGCGGTTTCTCTGAACGTTATTTGCGTCAGCGATACGCTCTATCAACGTCTGCCTTAAAGTATCTAAACCAAACTGTACCTTTTCTGGCGCAATCGCCAGCGGTAACACGATATCGGTTTGCAGCAATATATGATTGTATTCGAGCGCTTGAGCAATGATCTTCGCTTTGGTCGATGTTGGATTCTCTAAGTCATACGGTGGCTGCCAATCGTCTACAGGCTTTAATCTGTCTACCTGATTCACAACCGACACCACAATCGGTTTCTTGCGTGAGATGTTCTTAGGATCGTCATAGAAAGCATCAAATCTATCTTTCAATTGCTTATCCAAATCACGTGCAGACTGATTGGCTTTAAGCACCCATAGCACCACATCCGCTTGGGTCATCTCTTTCAGCATTAAGGCTTCGGTTTTAGGATTGCCATCAAGCCCCTGAAGATCAACAACGCGAACATCATTGTCGTCGACAAACGCGTTATACACCGTTGAAGTGTCGGTTGATGGCAGCACATCCACTTCTGCAACCAACTCTTGCTTGAGTGCATTGATAAGTGAAGATTTACCCGAACTGGTTTGTCCCACCAGCACGATTCGCACAGGCTCTAGCTCTGGAGCAAAGCGTTGTTCGTCGAGTTCAGAAACATCAGACACTTTAAGTGCCTCATCTTCAATGCTGAAACGTCCGCTGTAGAGGTCAATCGCCACCGCCGCAACTTCATCTAACAAGGCTTGTTTGGCGGCGTATTGCATGTCATCAACCACACCCCTTGTCATCGTTGCTGTCGCTTGTTCTCGTCCTAAATCAGAAATCACCTTGAGTGGATTCAAATACAAGTTTTTAAGGTGGTTACCCCAAATAGCCGCTTTGAAGATCTTCTGTCCTAGCTCACCGTATTTATCGTAGGCTTCGTAGCCCGCTTTGATGTAAGAAACCTTGAGATACTCAATGCCGGGGATATGCTCTCGCACTACCAATTTGTAGCGTCGGCTGACCTCTTCGAACAGCTTTAGCCCTTCAGGAATCGAAAAATCGAGTGATTTCTTATCAAACTTTTTCGCAACAAATTCAAGTACCTCTAAACCGGTTTGGTCTAGGTTACCCCACTCTATGTCGACCATTAATTGTTGGCGTACATGGTGTTTTGAATCATTCCAGATCGACAGTTCTTTTTGAGACCAATCAGCCGAAGCCTTAACCAATGCATCGTTGATATCAGCTTTTTTATGCTGTGATTCAGCTTCAGCAGTATCCTCGCCAAGGCCGCCACTCTCTTTATTCGAGAAAGACTCTTTATTTGAAGAGCGGCTTGAAGAACGGCTAGAAATGAATAAAGGAATGGTGAACACCAAGGTACTCACGGCAATGGCAATCGACATTTCGAGTAGATAACCGTATTTGATCGCCAAGAAGACACCAAAACCCATCATGATAATGCTTGGGAAGATCGCCGAAATCAGGGCAATGCCCCAGCGTCCGCTCGATAGCACCGCCAGTAATCGAAATAGGTTTCTAATTTTCTTCATAACCCGACGCCGCCTTTCCTTTTTTCAGAGATTCTTTGTAGATCTTCTGCATCTCTTGTTCAGACACTTCTTCACCTTTGTTCTTGTGATAGAAGTAAAAACAAGCCGCGCGACCTAAACCATAAGAGGTGCCGAAACTCATTGCCGCTGCAGCCACCGCACCTACCGTTTGACCATAAACTGGAATCAGCTTTATCAACTGTCGAGTGCCCAGCTTCATTCCGTATTGCAAAGCAAAGCTGCTTCCCAGAGTGCCTATCAACTCACTAAAGACTCTCTTATTCCATTCGACCCCATATTGATTGGCCAAGCTGTGAAGCATTTTGGCTTGAATCGCAGGTACCGACACCAAACCAACACCCGGAATCAGGTCACTCGCTGCGGCACTTCCTGCATACCAAAGCACTTCGTTTTCTACTTGATCAAAGTTGGCTTCTTCTTGCGTGGAATGTTCTTTGTCTTGCACCATCATTCCGATCACCGGAAGAATACTGGTCAGCTTTTCTAACAAGATGTCATAGTTGTAAACTGAACCACCGTTATTGCTCGAGTCATCCGTTTCGAAATCGACCGCTACCGATTCAAACTCTTTACCCCAAGCCTTCTCTACTTGGTTGGTGTTGAACTGAACCTGCCTTGCTCGATCTGGTTCACTGGAAGACAACACTGCAGTATGAACAAGCAACAAGTGTTTAATTTTCTTCTGTTTCTTAATCTGCTTTAGAGCCGCAAGCACTGAGGATTGTTCAGGTTCGTCGGCTTTCATTACAACGACTAACGCATTACCTGCCTGGCCAATCTCTTCCAGATCCTCTTTCGCATCATAATTCGCTTCGCTTAATCCTCTGGTATCGAGAAAGCGCATCACGGGTTTGTCTTGTGGGAATTCGTAAGACATCGCCGTCATGGTACAAGGCGCAAAACCATTGCCCACTTCTACAGAAGAGTCACCAGTCACCGCTTGAATAAACGATGACTTGCCCGCCCCCGTTTTACCCAACAACCATAAAGTCGGAAGATGCTTGCGCTGATATTCATGAGCCTGAGTCAAGTCTGGGTTCTTGCTCGGATTAATGAAGTCTTTTATTTGATCAAACATGTTTAGAGTAACGCTCACTTGATGTTGAGATTCGAGTTGATGACAAAGCAATACTGACTTATATAATCACAAATCATATTAAACTTATGTTTGTTCAGTCGCACAGGTTTACAATGCCTAAACGCTTGTTTTTATTTGCGCGCTCATTTTTATAGACGCTTTTTTATACGTACGGGTATCATCGTATTGATTCGGGTACCTAACGAACATCAACAAACACAGAGAGCTCAAAGAGAAGTATGGAACAAATTTATTTAGCTGGCGGCTGCTTGTGGGGTGTACAAGAATTTATTAAGTACGTTCCTGGTGTTATCAGCACAGAAGCAGGCCGTGCTAATGGAAGCGCCCAGCCAACAGAGAACAAAGCGACACAAAGCGACGGCACACAAAGCGATTACAATGGCTACGCAGAGTGCGTACAAATAGAGTTTGATCCAAACATCACGTCAGTCACGATTTTGATGGAACACTTGTTTGAGATTATCGACCCTTACAGCTTGAATAAACAAGGTGTCGATGTCGGAGAGAAATACCGCACAGGTGTATACAGCACTAATGCAGAACACTTAACCGAAGCTAAGCACTATGTTGCCTCTCGTGACGACGCCGACCGTATCGCTGTTGAGGTGTTGCCATTGACCAATTATGTTGCCAGCGACGACATCCACCAGCATCATTTGAGCCTATTTCCTGAAGATCATCACTTATGCCATATCCCTTGGGATCTGCTGCATAAGTATAAATCACAGTAGTCACGACGTAAGATCGAGATAGTCACAACCTAAGATCGATAAAGCCTCAACAGACATTATCTGTTGAGGCTTTTTAAGTGTTATGGTCAGGACAGCTATCGTGAATTGATTTGGTAGCTCAAGCCATTAACCTTTAGCCATTAGCCATTAGCCATTAACTAATAAATTACTTAGTCGTATTCTCAAGCACGTAGTCTGGACCCGCTGTTTCAGCTGTCACAACCGCAAGTTTAGACACGTCTGCGCCTTCACCTTGGTAAGCGTTAATGCCATTTTCTACAACGACTTTTGGTAGCTCAACCGAGTAGCCTTCGATCAGTTCAGAATCCGTTACTTGACCTACGTAAGTTTCGTCTGTGTAGGTTGCGCCGACTAATGGGAAGTCTTGCGTTGCACGCACACTTACAAACTCAGGAGATTGCGAGTTATCAACCACGTTGTGTTTGAACGCCACATCAACGCCCGCATAAATGCCTTCCACTTCTGCGTTGTCAAACAAACTTACACGGTGGCTTTGGTTGCCGTAAACAATGCCCCACTCAGTGTCGACTAGAGAGTTATTCTCGATGGTGATGTTTTTCGGTGTCCACTGCTTGTTCAGCTCTTTGCCTTTCACCGATTGATCTAGCTGCTCACCATTCGCTACGTCGATAATACCTGTGTTAATAACAATGCCGCCACGTAGGTCAGCGTTGCCTTCGATCAAACCATCGCGGCCTCGAGTGTTTGCAATGTAGTTATTGCGAATCACATGATCTTCATCGTAGATACGGACGCCGCCGGTTAGGCGCTTTCCATTGCCAAGAATCATGTTGTTCTCAACCGTGTTGCCTTTTCCGTGACGCAGTGAAATAAGCGCGGTGCTTTGGAAAATAGTATTACCTGAGATCGTGTTGTCGCCCGACTTAATCGAGATAAGCTCACGCTCACCATCCATATCGATCATCAGGTTGTTCACGAACTTAGAACTTGAATCCCACTGTGAAGCTTTAGAATCACCAATACGGATCGCTTCCCAGCTGTTGCCGTTGTAACGAATCGCTTCTTTGATATCGAATTCATTGAATTGGTTAGGCTTTTGATCCATGAAGATGTTATTTGCGATCAGGTGGTTGTCAGCTGTGTCATCTTTTTGTACACCAATCAAAGTGCCGCGTTTTTGCTTACCTTCGAAACGGTTGTTGATGACTTTGCCGTCTTTACCCCATAGAGATACCCAAAGGTACTTTGGATACTCAGAACGACGCTCGTCTGGCTCGTACGTGTAATCGTGGTTGAAGTAGTAGAATGTTGAGTTTTGAAGCGTATTGCCATTACCCATCATACGAACTGCACCAAAGCGTTCTTTAGGGCCGCCTTCAGTAAATACCAAGCCATCAAGCGTGATGTCATCGCCTTTCAGTTCAAACTGAATCAACCCCGTGATCCACGCAGAACCTGCTTGCTCTGCCTTGATAGTGATGTCATTCGCCGTGATCGTCACTTGACCTAAGTTCGCGTATTTACCGGCAGGGATAACCACTTCGTCGCCATCTTTTAGGTTTTCAAATTGTGCTTTAAGCGCAGCCACTTGCTCTTCCGAAGCAACGGCTAAAGTGTCGCCATCTACCTCTGTTAAGCGGTCACTGCTCAATAGGTAACTACGGTCAATTTCGCTAACAGCAGGCGTAGCTTGTTCAGCGACACTGACTACGGGTGCTGTTTTTTCTTGTGTTGTACAGCCTGTTGCAAAAGCGAGTGTGAACGCGCTAATAATGCTTACCGATAATAGTTTTTTGTTCATCGTACATCTCACATTAAAGTTTGGATTATAAAAATGACGACCACCCGTTCAGGTGGCCGTGATGTTATTTAGGATGCGTATTAAATTAGCCTTCGGCTGGAGTCACTTCGTCTTGTTGCTCGACTTTGTCATCGACTGCTTTAACAAGTAACAGACCAACAGAGAACACAATCAAGCCACACAGAACGAATACCATGCGTCCCCACATTGGGTTTGGCAGTACGAACATAGTCATTACGCCCACACCCGCTACCGCGATAAGTGAACCCAACATACGACGTTGCTTGTTATCCAGTTTCTTCTGTTCATTACTTTCAGCAACTAGTGGCGTCGCTAGGTTGTTGAAGAACTTGTCTACGTCTTTCTCACGGTGCTCAGCAAGAGGCTTGTAGAACAGTGTTGAAAGAACAAAGAAGCCAGCAGTAAATATGATGTGACCGATAAGGCCGATAGCCACTTTCAGGTCAGCCCACTCACGGCCAGTTAGTTCATTTAGACCGAACCAGTTTTGAATCATGTCCGCAGTGATAACGAAACCAACGAAGTAAGAAACCACACCACCTACAACTAGCGTGCCCCAACCTGCCCAATCCGGTGTTTTACGGATGAAGAAGCCACAGAATGCTGGAATTGTCATTGGGAAGCCGATCAATGCGCCCACGTACATCATGGTGTCGAAAAGGCTCAGACCTTTAAGAGAGTTGATGAACAGAGCAACCAAGATGATCGCGATACCGAAGAAGGTAGACGTTAGTTTAGAAACAACCATTAGCTCTTTCTCTGTCGCTTTAGGACGAAGAATCGGCTCGTAGAAGTTCTTAACGAAGATACCCGAGTTACGGTTTAGACCTGAGTCCATTGAAGACATTGTTGCTGCGAACATAGCGGCAATCAGAAGGCCAACCATACCTGCAGGCATGTATTCTTGAACGAAGTAAAGGTAAGCGAAGTCAGCGGCTTTGCTGCCAGCTTCTGGGTAAGCAGCTGCTAAATCAACACCTTGACCAGCCATGAACCAAGAAGGCATGAACCAGATGATTGGACCAAGCGTCATTAGTACACAAGCAAGCAGTGCTGCTTTACGTGCGTTGTTTGAATCTTTTGCAGCAAGGTAACGGTAAGAGTTAAGCATGTTGTTGGTAATGCTGAACTGCTTTAAGAAGATGAACACAGCCCAGATGCTGAAGATGCTCATGTAGTTAAGGTTGTCACCCGTGATGAACGAATCCGTTGGGAAGTCGCTAATGATCTGCGTAACACCGCCACCGTGGTAAATAGCAACGACTGCACATGTCACCGTTACTGCCATGATGATAACCATCTGCATAAAGTCAGATGCGATTACCGCCCAAGAGCCGCCCGTCACTGACATAATCAGTACAACCAGACCCGTTAGGATAATCGTTGTTGTCATATCAAAGCCGAAGATACCCGATGCGATGATTGCTAGACCATTCAACCAAATACCTGCAGAGATAACGCTGTTTGGCATACCAGACCAAGTAAATACTTGCTCATTCACCTTACCAAAACGCATACGAATCGCTTCAATTACCGTCACAACACGCAGTTGACGGAACTTCGGAGCGAAGTAAAGGTAGTTCATTAGGTAACCGAATGCGTTCGCGATGAAGATAATCGCTACGGCAAAGCCATCGGTAAAGGCTTTACCTGCTGCACCAGTAAATGTCCAAGCACTGAACTGGGTCATAAATGCGGTTGCACCTACCATCCACCACAGCATATTACCTCCCCCACGGAAGTAATCACTTGTCGTACTTGTAAACGTTCGAAACATCCACCCTATCGCAATTAAGAATAGGAAGTAGATGCCAACTATCAGGGTATTGAGTTCCATCGTTAGACCTTTTATTTATGTTTTTTTGTTGAGGTCACTATAAATAAATGGCAAGTATATTTGTACTACAATAATCCAAATGCGTGACAATGATCTTACAGTCTGACACTCAATTAATCATACAAGTGATCGAGTTCAAAGTTGCACCACCTAGGAGCGCAATTCCTCAAGTCAGTGCAGTTATCCGCACTAAATTTCGACCAAAACCCCGAAAAACATGAACAAAGTCTCTAAAAATCGAAGATTCATCGTTAAAAACTATTATTCTTGACGATCAAAGCTTAAAGAAGAGCAGCAAAAATATCGTTAGATATAATTTATAAAAATGAATTAAACCAATATATTTGTAGTACAAATAAGATCGATAATTTGCTTTTAAAAGTTCCCTATATTAGGCAGCCAATAATGAAAACTTGAAAACCACTATTAGATACTGACAGGGATACACGGAAGTGAAATGCTTTTAACACACCCGTTACACTTTCCCCGTCCAATAAAAAGGTGTCATTATGAAGAAATACGTTCCAATCTTAATTGCTCTTAGTACGGTATCTTCTATGAGCTATGCAGCAACACCGCGTGAAGATGCTGTTGACTACTTACAGATGCGTAAAGGCGTGGCTTACCAAGTAAACCATTCAAAACCTTTCACTGGTCAATTTGAAGAGAAGTTCGATAACGGCCAAGTCGCGACCCAAGCTCAGTTTGCCGATGGCTTAGAACTTGGGCTAGAAACTAACTGGTATCCGAATGGCCAAGTCGCTTCTAAAGTGAATTACGTAAAAGGTGAACTGCAAGGCAAAGCTGAAACCTGGTATCCAAACGGACAGAAAAAAGCAGAACTCAATTATAAAGACAATGAACTATCAGGCACCGCCTCTCGCTGGTATCCCAATGGGGAACAAAGCCTGACAGCTGAATACAGCGACGGACAAAAAGATGGATTGGTAACGGACTACTACCCGAACGGTAATAAGGCCAGCCAAGCGAAGTTTGATGAAGGTGAAGTCGCGAACGGAAAACTTACTCGCTGGAATACTAACGGTGACAAAGTTGAAGAACTGACCTTTAAAGATCACAAAGTCACCTCTAAACAGGTGTGGATGCCTACAGAAAGCTAAGCCTCAAGAACAGCTCTCACGGAGCTCTTTGATATAACTAAACGCCTGCTGTTAAAGTTTGCAGCTACACGTCTGCAACTAAGAGACAAGAGAAGAGAAGGGAAACGAACATTCATGTGATTAAGCGTGAATGTTCGTGGCTTTGATGCTGTAACAGACTCACTTGAGCGTGTTGTCATCAACCTAAAAGCCTATTCTTAAGCCGCGGTTTACACGCTTATTGAGCCGCACACGACTCTCTACTCAAATTTCAAATAAAAAAACGCTCATGTTGCCTGTATCAACATGAGCGCAAGGGTAGATCTTCGACTACCATCTCCTACCTTTCTAGATGAAAGCAGAAGTTATAATTAGAATAGTTGGGAGCAATAATCAAAATACTTTCGCAAGCACTTCAACGATTTCTTCTTTGTCGCTGATGAGAACAACGGGTAACGATTCGAACCCAGTTCATACTTATATAGCAGGCTATGTCACTACCTTGCCTACTACATTTCAAACCTTCTCTGATTGAGCTTTAAATCACCTCAAGTAAATGCCTCATGCTCTTAAAGCGGTTGGATTTAATCCATTTAGCTTCAAGACCACTCTTACTTATTCGGCTTCACACCGTCTGTTCATGCAATCAACACAGCAAAGTTATGTATTGCTACAGAAAGTTAGTAAATAATAATGTATTACAAATAAAAATGATATCTAAAGGTTCAATTTTTTGCTGTAGCGCACATTTATTGATGAACAAAACTCTTCAAAACCATTATCAACAGCCAAACAAATCACTAAAAAACATCAACTTAACGAAACAACTCGATTTTGTAACCCTTTGTAAATAGTGGTTTTGTCCTAACAACACGATCAAGTTCACAGATCATCACGCCTCGGATCGCTACCATATTTGTATTATTTAAATGCAAAATAAATTTGAAATAACCAAGAAATAATTTCAAAAACAAAATGCATTTAAGACAAGAACTACTCTATTTGGCTTGTAATTATGGCCAATACTCAACCTATAAATATGGAATTAATACCATGAATAAAACTAAAATCGTGATTGCTGTGGCATCTGTACTCGCTGCTGGCTCTGTATCTGCTGCGTCTTTCGATATGAGACACGAATACAAGAGTCATACAGATCAACACGCTACTCGTGTAAAACTTGGCGATAGCATTGGCAACTTCCTTGTAGATATCGAAGCGAAATTCAAGGGAGAAGACGGTAAATTCATGGAAGATTTGAAGAACAATGGTTGGGAGCTTGGTCTAAACTACCGTCATGTACTAAACGATAACTGGACAATGACTTACGGTATGCCAATTGAAGGTCGTGAATCTGGCGTTACATACAAGCCTCAAGTTCGTGCAACATACAAAGTGGATAGCGTTGATGGTCTAAGCCTAAGTGCTCGTTACCGTTACGATATGAGACAGAACACTAGCAGCTCAGAGTATCAATTCGATGACAATGGTGATGTTATTGTTGATAGTGACGGTGTTCCAATCACGGTTGATAAAAACGTTTCTAATCAACGTCGTCACCGTCTAACGGCAAACGTTAACTACTCAATGGAAAACTGGCGCTTTGGTCTAGAAGGTAACTACTACAAAGCTGATGGCTATGACATCTACGACAACGACGATACCAACTACGAGTTGAACGCAAGCATTCGCCATATTATGGGTCAATGGGCACCATATGTAGAGTTTGGTGATGTGAGCACTTCATCAACTAAAGCGACTCGTGAACTGCGTAGCCGTGTAGGTATTACTTACAGCTTCTAATCGATAGCTACATGAATAATCTAAGATAATTACTGTCCTAATTTTCTAAGACCTAAACAAAAGCCAGCTTAATCGCTGGCTTTTTTTCCTTTAAAATCAGTAAAATAAGAGCCGCGCACTTGCAGCTCTTTTTCCTAGTGACTAATCCGATAGAGAAAGGCAACGGTCACATTATCGTTAGGCACAACTCGCTTCTGCTGAGCCAAAAACAATTCCGCTGTCGAAACGGCATCGGCTAATGCATTGTGGCTGTTGTACTCAGGAAGCCCGTACCTTTCGCGAGTCCCTGCCAAGGTTAAATCGACTTCTTCATGATTGCTGATCGCTTTCTCCATGCTTTTCTCAATACACAAGGTATCAAGCCAAAGCAGAGGAATCGCTCTTAAACCGTAGCAGCGAAGAAGGTATTGGCTAATGAACTTCTCTTCGACTACACACGCGTGCGCGACGATAATCTTGCCTTTCGCTGCTTCGAAGAAAGTGAGCATCGCATCATGAATAGATGCGCCCTCTTCCAGCATCTGTGGTGTGATGTGGTTAATCACCGCAGTTTCAGCGTTAATCTGAGAATCATTGTTCAGGTAGATATGCTTGGCAGAAGCCAAATCGATTCGTCCTTTCACCACATCGACCCATCCCATAGACAAGATAAGATCTTGTTCGCTGTCTAAGCCTGTGGTTTCGAGATCCAACACGATATAGTCGCTGTCTTTGGCCAAATCCGTCATTTCAGGACAAGGCTGTTCTACCAGATCATGTAACGCTTCTGGCAGCTTAACCGTACCCAAATATTGCTTACGCTTGCGTTTAATTCGTTCAAGCGGGTGAAAATAGTTTAGCATTCGTTTTAAACATTTATTAGTTGAACATAGCTTCATTAACGTGCTCCGAAACGAATTTTCGCCGCTTCTTGAAGGTCAGCAATGATCCTAAAGGCATCTTTCAAGTGTTTACGCTCAAAGCTACCAAAGCTATCTGGGTTGATGTTGTTGTCAGGCACATCCCCGTTCTTCAGCGCTTCAAGTTGATGGCCAAAACGGAAAGAGAGAATGAACTGGTAAGCACCCAGAATGTTCTTGAATGCATCGTCGCTCAGCATGCCTTTTTCATTGGCAGCAGCGAAACGTTCGTCAGTCGCCGACAAATCGCACTCCACAGCAAGGCCATAAATACGCGCTAAGTCGATAATCAAGTTGATCGCGTACTTCTTCACGTTCAACGTTTTCTTATTCTCACCTGACTTCTCTAGCACTAAGCTATTGAAGATGCCAAGTGGCGGGTTGGTATTGACCGCGTCTTTCACTAGCGTGCTTAAAAACTCACGGTTACCGCGAATATTGCTATGCAGCTCATCGCGCAGAATACCTTCGAACTCACTGTTGCCGTAGATAGTACGAATTTCTAGGAACACACTGATATTAAGCAAGCGTTCGTACTCTGGGTTAGCCACCCACTTCTTGTAGTAGTGCTTCCATACACTGAGTGGCTGACACCATTTTGGCGTCGCAGCCATGAATTTACCTGGACATAATGGGTAGTGACAGCTTGCTAAGCCGTTGGTCACCATCATCGCTAAGTGTTTGAAGTAAATACGGTCACTGTCGGTTGCATCGTCAGCAAGAACAATCGCGCTGTCTTGGTCCGACAACATGTGCACTTCATTACGTGCGTGCGATCCGGCTACGATCCAAGAGAAATCACACGGTGGTGGGCCTAACTTATCAATCGCTATTTGAATCAATCGACGGGTGTAGGCGTCCATAATCATGGTCATTACCTTGCCGACGGTTTCAGGCGCCACTTTACCTTCCACCAGCGCTTCAAAAATAGCTTGTCGCTCTGAGGTGAACGAAGACATGGTTTTCACGCTGCCCGCGTATTTGATTTTCTCGATCAAGAATATCGCTTGAACACGGTGGTTTTGAACCAAATGAGACGTAGTAAGAAGACCAACGACCTTATTCTCTTTCACAACGGGCAAGTTACGGATATTAAATTGCATCATGATAGAGGCCGCATGCAGCACCAGATCATCCGGTTTTACAGTAAGTGGAGAGTGCGTCATTACCTCTGAGATCAGGCTATCAGTACTCACGCCGTGGGCAATCACTCGCTTAGTCATGTCTCGGTCGGTGATCAAACCAACAATGGTTTCACCTTCATAGATCACGGCACACGGTGAGCGTTGATGAAGCATTTCAACCGCAACCGACTGGATGGTTTGCTCAGACTTAACAATTGCCACCTGCCCGCTTGCCACTTCCTCAACTTTACGAATGAACAGGCCTTTCTCTTTATTCGACCAGACCACATCCAGTGCCGACTTCAAGCGAACCTGCGCCTGTGAAGCAAAGTGTTCTGCGCAACTTGGAAAGGCTTTGAAAAGCGTTTGAAGTGCCGAGTGTGGAATCACATAAAGTAAGGTGTTTTCGATTGCGACAGCTCTATAGCCTTTTTCGTCGTTGACTTCAGAATCTAAGAACGTAAAGCCAAACAAATCTTCACTGCCTAGACGGGCACGAAGCACACCATCCGATTTTCGTTGCTCCATAGAGCCCGTTCGAATGATATAGAGCGATTTTTCCTTCCCAGACTCACACAAATCGACCACATCTCCCTTGCCGAGATAAGTAATTTGCACGTTAGAGGCAAGTTCGCGAAGTGCTTGTTTAGGGATCTTATCGAATGGGTCGATTTGACCTATGAATTGAAGAATATTTGGCAGTAGAGACTGGGGCATAATCACACTCACAATAATTTAATTAGTATTATTATATAACTTAAAATACTGGTTACTAGTGCTTTTAACGAAACAGCAAATAATAGATTAAATATTGGACACCAGTCAGGTTTTCATCAAATTTGGATGCAAAAAAAGCACGTATCAAACGTGCTTTTTAGAGGTCACTGCTGAAATTAGCTTTTGAATAACCGTAATTTTAACTTTGACTACCCTAGTTTTACGAGAATGCCCTCTCGTCGATAATGCAAAACGATCAAAGCTAAAATAACAGTGAAAACAATTAACTAGCGGCTGGTAATCTGTGGTTTGTTTCTAACAGGTGACTTGCTGACGCGTGGCGTGCTTTGTCACTATTACCTGCCATGATTGCTTCATAAATCTGGCGGTGTTCGTTAATACAAGTACTTCCCTCTTCAGAAGAGTGAGAAATAAAGTTAACAAACATGGTCGTTAAGATGTTACCAAATGGAAGATAGAAGTCGTTACCTGTTGCATTGAAGATCAGGCTATGGAACTTCATGTCGATATCTAGCCAACGCTCTTGATCAAGCGTTTCTTCGCTAGAAATTTCTACCATTTGTTGGAAAATACCAGACAGCTCAATGCGTTGTTCTGCACTCGCGAACTGAGCAGCTAAAGCACACGCTTCTGGTTCAATCGCGCGGCGTAAACCCAAAAACTGATGACAGAATTGGTCTGTATCGGCCAAACCGTCCATCCATTCAATCAATTGTGGATCTAAGAAGTTCCAGAATGCACGGTCAACAACGCGAGTACCGATCTTAGGACGAGATTCTAATAGGCCTTTTGAAGTCAGAAGCTTAACCGCTTCTCTTAATGCTGTTCTACTGATACCAAATTGCTCACACAGAGCCATTTCACCAGGGATAATAGAACCTTGAGGCAAATTGCCCGACAAAATACCACGGGCGATTTCACGTGCAACTTGCACATGAAGGCTTCGCTTAGAGCCTGAAATAGAATTGAAAGAGCCAGCCATGTGTCTACTTACCGATTAGATATGTATTATTTAACTCGGACTATAGCACTGATTTATATCTTCACCAACACAGCATCAGAATAACGTGAGGTCACTACCAGTAAAGGTTGGAGCAATATTTCACAAACCTGCTCATCTTTAGGTTTATAAAACCAATTCAACCTATTAATTCATACAAATAGTTCTCATTTACTATTTCAATGTATGCGTGAACTCACAAAACCACCCTTACTCTCACTATTTATGTCGGTAATAACCCGTTTTTAGATAAACACCCTTGAATATAGCAAGTGTTATTGTATGATTTATTGGCGTGAATAATCTACAATATAGGCGGCTCTGATGTTTAACGATTTAAAAGGCAAACGCATTCTAATTACTGGCTCTACTGCTGGTATGGGTTTAGCTACCGCACGTGTCTTTGCAAAATACGGCGCAAAAGTCGGCATCAATAGTCGTGCTTTCAGCCCAAAAGTCGATGACGTTCTATCTGAACTTACCGCACTGGGTGGCGATGTTGCCTTTTTTCCTGCAAACCTAATGGACACATTAGAGTGCGAAAGGTTAGTCAAAGAGTTCACTGATCATTTTGGTGGCATGGACGTGTTGATTAACAACGCCGGTGGCCTTGGTGGTCGCGCCAATCTAGAAAATATCGATGATGAGTTTTATGAGCGCGTAATGAACCTTAATGTTCGCTCTGCGCTGATGACAACCAAGTTCTCTATCCCGCACTTACGCGCCTCTGCTGCTGAGTCCGGGCAAACATCTTGTGTGATTAGCACAGGATCTATCGCCGCTCGCGAAGGCGGTGGTGTTGGTGCAGGCATCTATGCCGCGTCTAAGGCTTGGTTACACGACATTCACCGCAATTGGGTGAAAGAGTTCGCGCAAGACAATATCCGTTTCAACATTGTTTCACCGGGCACTATCGACACCGCATTTCACGATGGCAAGAGCGACGATTTGAAAGCGACCATTGCTAACAACATTCCAATGGGACGCTTTGGCCATATTGATGAAGTTGCCCCTTCATTCGCTTTCTTTGCATCGCACGCTTGCAGCGGTTACATCACAGGTCAAATCCTAGATGTTAACGGCGGACAAATAACGCCCTAGTTAGCTGGTTTATATAAGCTCACTCAGCGATTTAAGTTCGCCACACTATATAAGGTTAACAGACCCGAGTAGATGAGGGAAAACCTCACACTAAATTCGACGTATACACTGACACTAAACACCAGATTCGTCTGGCTTTTAGTGTTTTCAAAGTTTCAATTTCAGGTGGTTTAAATGTCAATATTTACATTGGTGGAAGATTCAAGCCGCCGAATTCATGTTCAAGTGGCGAGACAAATTGCTCGCAAGATCTTGTCAGGCGAGTTAGAAGAAAATCAAAAGTTACCCAGCGAAATGGAGCTGTGCGAAATCTTTGGAGTGAGCAGAACTGCCCTTCGAGAATCAACTAAGCTACTTTCGGCAAAAGGTTTAATCGAGTCGAAGCCAAAAGTGGGCACTCGTATCAAACCGAGAACACAGTGGCACTTCTTGGACCCGCAATTGCTGTACTGGATCCAAGATTTAGAAGATACTAAACCCTTCTTGTCTCAATTTTTAGGCTTAAGAAAAGCGATTGACCCGGAAGCGTGTGCGCTCGCTGCAACCAATGCAACTGTAGAGCAACGCAAAGAGCTTTCGATTCTTTTCCAGAAAATGACCATCGCAGCAAATAGCTTCGATTATGAAGAGTGGACGACCAACGATCACCTGTTTCACCAAACGATTTTCTTATCGACAGGTAATCAATTTTACATTCCATTCGCGAACATTCTGTCGACTATCTTCAAGCAGTTTATCGACCACTCCGCTGAAGGCGGTCGCTTCTGTTTAGAAGAACACAAAGCGATTTACGACGCAATAATGTCTGGCGATGCCAAGCAAGCTCGAATTGCTTCTCAAGTCCTGCTAGACGATGAGAACCAAAAGCTCTCTAGGGTTGAATTAGCCATCGCATAACCGAGATTAACCAAACTGACTTGTTTTTCAAAGACACAAGTCAGTCTTGTTTTAGCACCCATTTTTTAACCATCAACTACCGTAGTGTTTTCTTCTTTAAACGCTCTACTCCGCCACCTCAGAGAAAGCTTACGGTTATACACATAAGGTGTTGTTTGTGTCTTCACAATCGTACGTAAGGAAAAATTTCTCTCTCGCCTGGCCCCTCGCCTTAAACGGTATCTTGATGCAGTCGATGTTGATGATCGACACACTGCTTGTCTCTCCTCTTGGTGAAATCCCTTTAGCTGCAATGGGGATTGCGACGACTATCGTTGCCTTTGTACTGGGAATTCAAATGGCGCTGGCAAACGGTACTCAGTTAGTATTAAGCCGCGCAGTGGGCTCTGGCATCGCCGCATCATTATCTAAAGCATTTTGGGCAGGGTTATTTATCAACCTTGGCGTAGCAACACTATTTTGGCTTCTACTTACTTTTTTCGAACAACCCTTGATTCAAGCTTTAACAGATGACGCTTCCCTTCACTTAGAAATCAGCCGCTATCTAGACATCTCGAAATACATCGTTATTTTTACCGCGTTAACGCAGGTGATCATTGCTTTATTTAATGCGCTAGGCAGAACTAAAGTCCCATTCAAAGGTTACTTAATTGAACTGCCTATCAATGCTGTACTCTCATATGTGCTGATTCATGGTTTTTCTAATTTTGAAGGGATTGGAGTACAAGGCGCTGCATTAGGCAGCATTATTGCAATAACGATCCGCTTGCTGTATTTGGTTTTGTGCGTGCATTTAAGCTCAGCGATTTCACTCAAATTAGACGCTCAGCGCTCTGAATTCTTTACCAACGTTCGCCGTCACTTTATCGAAATATTCCCTGTAGCAGCGAACGTGACCATGCTTTTGATTGGCGCAACGATATATCAATTGTTGTATTCGCAACTTAACATCAACGCTTACGTAGCGATTACTTTGGTGATGCCTTGGATCAGGGCTGTCTCTCAATTTATTACCGCTTGGGCTCACTCTTCCGCGATTACTATCAGCCAAGCGATTGGCTCCAAAAAGATGGATGACCTAGTCAAAAACGTCGATACCAGTATCGATATTGCAGTCGTCATTTCTTTCGTTTGTGCACTCTTATTCGCAGGATTAAGTCTGGTCATTGGTGACATTTACCCGAACTTGGATGAATCTACCTATCAAGCATTGGCCGTTATCGCCCCACTCTACATCTTCTTGCCGATTGTCCGTGGCTACAACACGGTTCATGGGAATGTATTAAGAGCACTAGGAAAAACGACCGCAGTCTTCAAAATCAACTTTACTGGTCAATGGGTAATTTCAATTCCATTGTGTGCATTGATCATCTTTGGATTAGACGGTTCTATCTTTTGGGCTTTCGCTATCCAACCATTCGAAGAAGTCGTTAAAGCTTTCCCATTCCGTCATTTGGCTCGAAAGTCTCTTAAAGAGTTTGATGCCGACAAAGCTAAAGAGTTGATGTATGACTAAACTCCGTATCGAGTTGCCGTCCTAAAATCTTCCCACGCGTTCTGAATACAACCTTGTCTTTTGACAAGGTTGTATTGTTTTAGCTGTACCATTCATTGGTAGGCTTCAGCACACCCTCATTGATACCAAGGTCACATTAATACCAAGGTCATCTTAAAACTCATATAAAACAAAAAGACCACTCAACATTCGGTTAAGTGGTCTTCGAAAATATTCCTTAAGGACTGCGTCTAGCTAGCCTATTGGTTATGCTATGTGCTATTTACCGTTCAACTTAAGCGCTGAGAAAGTCACACTGTTGTAATCGCCATTCTTTTTATCGACAGCGAAATCGCCAGTACCGCCACAACCTGGCCCCCATACAGGGTGAGAATCGCTCACGCTACATTGGCCGTATGCGCCCGCTTTGTAGTAAAAATCATCTTCAGCATAACCCGTTGGTGAATCAAGTTCATCGATGCCCTTACTCAGGTCGATTTCATACTTAACGGTATCGTGACGCTCGGTTTCAAACGTTAGGTACATCATGGTGCCTTTCACTTCCACTTTGTAACTAAACTCTTCACCAAGAGCAATACCCGCTTCACCCGGCTCTGCAGGGTTTTCCCACGTGTTACCCCACACTGGATAAGCGATATCGGCACGGTTAGGATCTTTTTTCTCTAGGTTACGTTCATAGTTCCAGAATACTGAACCCATTTCTTGGTCAGGAAACTTCTTATAGAAGATCTTTAGTGGTTCATTACCATGCCCATAACCGGTTCCAGCTTTGATTAGCTCATTATGTTTTTTAGCGTGAATCTGACCAACAACCACCGAGTGAGCTGGGTACTTTTCTGGGAACTTAGCGTTAACTGAGACGTGATTAACTTTTAATGTCGCTTCTAATGTTCCGCCAACAGCACTGTATTCACTAGCCGCTGGGTGACTCGACAGTGCCCACTGGTTTCCTTTATCAGCCGTATCGATAGAGAAATCTGCGCCTCTTGGCATTTGTCGTAATTCAGAACGCGCATTCTTCGAGTTTTTCGTCGTAATCGCTTGGTTCTGCACTTCAAATACAAGGTTGCCGTCTTTATCAAGATGGAAGAAATCACTATGTGAGTAGCTCATCATGGCTACCCCTTCTATTTCATCAACACGACCATCTTCATTAATATCTGAAGGTATGGTTATTTTCCAATTATGCATATCGAATTTATCGGCAGGTACGGGGTAAGAAACACCGTTATTTGCGAAAGTAACCATTGGTACAGTCGCTAATAGCGCCACTGCTAATATGTTTTTCTTAAACATGACTCATCCTTTATTGTTAACAGATACCGAGTACACACTCAGTACAGAAACCACTTTTGAACACGAATTAGTACTAAATATTTTCTCTTCGACTTAAATAAGCCAACCGATAAATAGAATTTACATTTAGCCATTTTGTAACTTTTATTAAACATCTGGCTATGGTTTATATTTATGCCTCTCAACATGCTCCCTATGTTTAAGCCACGATGGTTAAAATAATCATTATTAACATATAGAAACACTTAATATTTGTATTATTTTAACACATGCAAAAAAGTGAGTTTCTAAGGTTTGTGAATATGAGAAGTACGTCATGATTGATTTAATACACAAGCCCTAAATTGAGATATTCATAACATTTAGCTATATATTTGGGCCATTAGTCAGAACTTTTTGATAGATCTCACAGAAATCTGACTCAATAATAAATACCATATTTGTCATACATTAATTTAATACCATGTAAGGTATTGGTTTGTGAGCCACGGGTACATTGGATGTATCCAGAATAAAAAAATAATAGTGAGACAAAGGTATGAACTCTGTTACAAAAATTGCTGCAATTGTTGCTACAACTCTTCTTGCAGGCACAGCGACTGGCGCAACTCTTGATTACCGTGCAGAACATAAGCATGAAGACGATAAATACGCGCATCGTATTAAAATTGGCGGAAGTACGAAAATAGCAGACGAGACAAAGCTATATTTTAGCGTTGAACAAAAGTTCGCTCCAAATGCAGAAGGCGATATATATAACCAATTGGAACGCGGAGATTCTGAGTTTGATTGGGGTGTTCGTTATGCGTTAGATGAAAAGTGGTATTTGCAGCCAGGTATGCCTATTACGTTCGGCGATGAAAAAACAACATTTAAACCACAGTTTCGTGTTGGGTATAAAGCTGACTTCGGTCTAACAACGGCTCTTCGTTACCGTCATGAATTCCAAAACTACACAGACAGTTCAAGCAGTTCTCTCACAAAAGTTAACGGCGACAAAATAGCATTAGCTGGTGAGACTGTTCAGCAAGGTAAATTTACATTGACTGGCGCTTATAAATTCCAAGACGAAGATTTAAAAAACCTTCAATTAAGTTATGAGGCGAACTACGTCAAAAGCTACGAAGATCAAGTCAAAGCGAATGGTGAAGATTGGGAATGGGATTTAGGTGTAAAAATCGGCTATAAATTCGATAACCTAAGACCTTATGTTGAATTTTGGACATCAGATTACGGCTCAGCGGAAGAGAATGAACGTCAGTTAAAAACACGCGTTGGTGTTACATACTCATTTTAAACATTGTGACTATCCATTCTTTAAAAAGGCTTATAAATTTCTAAGCCTTTTTTATGGTTCATCGCGGCTTTCCGGGGAAAGCCGCTTTTATCTTCAGTAAGCATTTGTTCTATATATCTTTTTAGGCACTCCGTTATACGAGCTTAAAGCTCCAACCAAGATAGAGATTCTGTTTTTATGCCGCAGTTACGACACTTAATTCTTCGTGTTTAAACAGAAAGTTCAACAAGAACACCGAGCAACATGGTCTCTTTTACATGACGCCATTGATACTCATGAATAGCCTCGGCCTCGATACCACAAAGGCACTTAGCCTCAGAGTTAGGTTTAAGAATCAGGGTAATAAGTGATGCTGTCTGATGAGACTTTATTATTTGAAAACCTTCCCAGAATGAAGGTAGGAAAGTATGATTCGGCATGAAAACGGTCGTTTGTGTATGGTTTTTGTTTGGCGACTAAACCATATCACTTACTGCCGTTTTTTTTAGTTCCCGCTAATCCGCGTTGAACCTTTTTTATTGACGAAGTATCCTAAACCCAAAACTTGTAGAGCGAAGCCTTAGGATTAAATAAAAGTAGTCCTATCGGTAATGAAAAAATGGCAGCTAATAATAGCTGCCATTTTAGTTGTAAATTCAACTTATTCATTATTCCTGATACTGATCGTGCGATACGTCTAGCTGGTAGAAAGTCGCTTGTGAGTAATCGTCTAGGTCGCCGCTGATGTTTTGGTTGTAAACACCGGCTTTGAAGTACATGTACTTGCCGCCAACGTCATAGCCGCTGTTGCTCATATCAACCACTTGTACAACATCGTCTTTGCCTTCACGCATTAGCGTTACCGTCATCGTGTTGCCTTTAACGTCAATACGGTAGCTGAACACTTCACCAAGTGCGATACCATCTTCACCTACTTCAGCCGTCATGTCTCCCACTAGAGGATAGAAGTCCTCTTTGGTCGCGTCTTGGCTTTCGTGTGCAAAGTAAACTGCGCCCGTTGGTTGGTTTGGCAGTTTACGGTAGTACAAACGAATCGGCTCATCGTTTTGATCGTGAATCTGACCAATGATAAAGCGACCTACTTCATTCGCATTACCCGTTGTTGTCGCATGATCGATTTTCAATGTTGCTTCTAGAACGCCATCGATACCAGCCGCAGCTTCTAAATCAGCTTCAGGTGCGCTTGAGAATACCCAGTTGTTCTTATTAACACCTTTCGTACTGATAGACTGGTCACCACGACGCATCATCTCACGAAGCTCGGTACGCGCGTACTTAGTGTTTTTAGATGTACGTACACCTTTCACGTAAGACTTGAACACTAGACCACCGTCGTCCGCGGTATAGAAGATTTCTGGGTGTTGATACCCGTTTGCAAGGTTCCACTCGGATACATCATCTGGCTTACCGTTTTTGTCATGGTCGAATGGTTGAGACAGGTACCAGTGAGTCATGTCGAAGTTTTCGCTCGGTGCATTACCGGCAACGGGTGTCGCTGGTAGGCCTGTCGGAACAGGTAGCGCGCTGCGAGTGTCACATTTAACTGAAGTCTCACAAGGGTAAACTGCTGCTACGCCGAAGTTACCTGAGCGTAGATCTTTGCGTGCTGCTTTACGCGCTTTTTCCGCTGCTTTCATTTCAGCAATAAGCACCGCTTCTGCAGCCACCACGTCTGAAGTGATGATGTGACTCGCTGGACAAGCGTTGATGCTACAGTTAACCGCTGCTAACCCAGTCACACTGTTCCAACCGTTTTTGGTGTTGCCGTGACCAACATATCTTACGTAACGTGCTTTCACCGCAGGCTCAAATTGGAAACGCTCAAGGCCGATAGCTTTACCAGAACTGAGTTGGTTCTCAAGTACCGTCGTCCAGGTTTCACCATCGACACTCACTTGAATATCAAATTTAGATTGGCGCTCATTACCTTTACTGAAGGATGCTTGAACAGCGTCAAACTCTTGTACTGAACCATAATCTAGCATTGCCCACTCACCGTCACCCGCTGACGACCAACGTGTTGTTAGGTCTTGGTCAATGAGGCGATCTGGGCCATTTCCATCGTGACTGCTAGCGGTAGCAGCAACCGGAGTAAGAAGCGCTTCACCCGTTTCTTTGTTGTTAGGGAAGTCTGCGTTGGTTGTGCTTGTAGTCGCGCAACCAACGGCAAGCATAATAGAAGAAGCGAGTAAGGTTTTTAGAGTGATTTGTTTCATATTTAATCCATTATTATAATACAAAGACAGCGTTCGTAAGTGAAAGCATCAATCAGCAAACACGAGCTATAAGGCGATTCCCCTCTCAGTATTTGCGATAACATGAAAATATTACGTAGTCTTATAATACAAATAAAACATTTCGTTGAATAAATGAGACTGAGGACACTTTCCGATCTTTCATACTTTAACTGGATCACACTTCCTATTGATAAAAGACAATATATAGAAATTTAGAATACAAAATAGGCTCGTCATCTACGGCTCTCCTCCACAGAATGTGCGCGCTATAAACTCAATAAGACGAGTTCCCAGCAATCAGAAAACGCCGATTTATCTCTCCCTAAAAACCAAAAAGACCACATTACCAATAGCTAATGTGATCTTTTAATTTAATGTAGGGGCGGCTTAAATCTCGACTCAATCAATAGTGTGCCGCTCTAAGAGAACTAAAGCTGACATCGAACACCTCACCAGCATAGCCGCTATCAGGTTTAAATTGAGGGTAAATGCCCGCTTTGAAATAGAAAGCAATATCTGTCGATGTCCAATCTGACGTCAACGAGGCCGTGTCCCCATTTTTATCTGTGTAATCTTGTCCCCAAGGGATTAAATGAGAAACGGTGTTGGTTCCATCTAAATCATGAGTCG
This sequence comes from Vibrio sp. 10N.247.310.98, assembly GCF_041467395.1. Taxonomy (NCBI): domain Bacteria; kingdom Pseudomonadati; phylum Pseudomonadota; class Gammaproteobacteria; order Vibrionales; family Vibrionaceae; genus Vibrio; species Vibrio sp. 10N.247.310.98. The sequence continues at coordinate 39,953 of NZ_JBFSUL010000013.1, forward strand.
CCAAGTAGATACCTTCTGGATTGGCTCGAATCGTATATCGCCACTCTTCACTTGCCGAATAAGTCCCTAACTCGACACTGAACGGGTCACAATGATCACAGTCTTGGTTGTTGCGCTCAAAATCAGAGTTCAGTATCACTCTTACTGGCTTACTCTCGCCTTCCCATAACAGTTTCACCAATGCTTGATTGATCTTCCAACCATGGATTTGTCCAAGTACCACTTTTGGATCTTGATTGTTGATGTTCGGGTAATCTTCAATTCGCAAGCTTGCGGTTAACTCGTGACTGGTAGCGTTCGTTCTAGTGTCGTCCAAATACCAACTTGTATCTTCATCGCTGGTGCTACAATCCGGTTGAACACTGCTTTGATACAACTCCCTGAGCTCAGAGCGAATATAGCTAGAGTTTTGGGTAGAGGTGCCGTATCCCATATCCGCTCTAAAGTGCATTCTTCCTTCATCAGTATTGAAGTAAGAAAGATCAATATCACTGTCGTACACATCGCTGTCATTTGAAAGAAGATCTTTACTCGATTCACAACGTTCTGGTTCTAACTCAGCAGCACTGTCACCACCGCTTCCATACCAATCATTCTTACTCGGTGGAATAGTCAGCTTCCAATCATTAATGTCCCAATCGTTTGATCCATCGATTTGAGTCGTGGTGTATCTCAACGCCTGATAGTAAGCAATCGCTTCACCATTCTCAAATTGGTTATAGATACCCGCTTTGAAGTAGCTCAATAAATGCTGCCAGTAAGCGATGTCTTGATTCACTTTTACTTCATCATTCACTTTGAGCGACAGTGTGTTCTCATAAACAGAAAGATCAAATTTGGTAAAACTGTCCAATTCCGCCTCACCTAAATCGTAGCGATTGTATGACGTGGCATAACAATCCGAAGAGTCAGCCGCACTGCTACAATCAATCGCATTGCTCTTCATGACCGCCCAATAATGACCGGTAAGGCCGTCCCTCTCCTGCTCCCATACCACACGCAATAATGGATGAGGAATGTAACCGGTGCCACTCTCATCAGTCCCCTTATTGTGTATCTGCAGCAACGTCACTTCATCATGGTCGGCAGGTGAACTCGCCATTGCATGCTCGATATCAGGTAAGCTTATTTCCGCATACAAGCTTCGTCTTACACCCGTTTCATTGATATCGAAGTTTTCTCCCTCACGAACCTCAGAACGCATCTTATAGTTCGCCATTTTAAAAATTAGGTTTTCCGTCTCTTCATCTGCGTAAAAGTAATTACTGATGTAACCATCGAAATCGCCATCTTTCACTTCAGAGGTTTTGTTGCCCTCTGTGCCGTTAGGATCCGATACCTGAAGGTCAGAACTGGAGAGGATGTTTTGATACTTAGCAATATCATAAGGCGCAACAACGCCATAAGACGTTCCTGGACTGGTGTTATCAGAAGGGTCATCGCTATCACTTGAGCTATTTGAACTGCTTCAACCGCAGCCATAGGTGAGTGAAGCGAGAGCGACGATGAGGGTTGGCTTATTCACATTTATCTCACTTATCCATAAGAGTAGAGTGATAAGATATATTTGTACTATTTTATGTCAATTATCTATTTATCATAATGTGAGATGCGACAAATGAGGTGATATGAGGTGGCGCTACCGAGGATTTAGAGACAAAAACAACGCAGAAAGGCCACTCTAAACTCGACAGGTTTGGAGTGGCTCTCAGGCTAAAAGCCACAATTAAAACATTGATTTTTAGTGTTTATTAATAGAAACGTTAGACTTTAAAGCTACTCATTAGCTCGCTAACGCTGCCATTCAGTGTTTTGATTTCAGCCGACTCTGTCAGTTGATCTTGGCTTAGCTTATTGAGTTCCTCAACGAAGCTTTCAATCTTATGCATGTTCTTAGCGATACTATGAATCAAGGCATTTTGCTCGACAGAAGAAGCAGAGATATCGTTGTTGAAACGACTCACGGTTTTCATCTGTTCCGTCAGCTTCGCTAGCATGTTTACCGCTTGCACAACTTGAGCACGAGTCATCTCACAATTGCTCTTCGTTAACTCGATCGATTTAACCAAGCCATCCGATTTAGATTGCAACCCAGATAACGCCTCTTCGATTTCAGAGGTGCTGATTTGAGTTCGGTTTGCTAGCGCACGGACTTCGTCAGCCACGACAGCAAAACCTCGACCATGCTCGCCTGCTCTCGCCGCCTCAATGGATGCATTCAGCGCAAGCAAGTTGGTTTGCTCAGCAATACCACCAATCACAGACACTATCGACTGGATGCTCTGTGTTTCATTGGCCATAGAACGAATATCATCCGACGTCGTACAAACTTGCTTCTCAAGATCACTGATGTACGTTTCGGTCACAGTGTTAATTTGCTTAGTCTCGTCACTGGACACGGCCGCATCTTGCGCTGCTTCTGCCGCAAACTGTGAGTTCTTCTCGACTTCACTTGAAGCCTCGGACAATCCATTAATCGCAGAGACCACCTGAACCGTTTCATCGGTATGAACTTTCAGTACATCGCTGGTTTCCTTGCAGCCTTCTCGAATACTTAATACCTTGGTATCAAGATCTGAGTTCTTGAATTTCACGTCTTTAACCATCTCTTGCAAGCCAATGATGAACAAGTTGATGTCTTTGGCGATGTGTCCTAGGTCGTCATTACTTTTCTCTGCGAGCCTTTGGGTCAGGTCGCCATTACCTTGAGAAAGGTCGTGAACAATCTTACGCAATGACACGATTGGGCGGTAGAAACGATTCAGGATTAAAGTCATCAATATGACCGACCCCAACACACAGGCAATAATCAGCATTCGAGCATCCGACATCACACCATTCAGCTGATCGAGCGCAAGTTCAGGATCAATACTAGAAATCATGTACCACTCTTTCTGGCTGCCAATATCGACCTTCTTAGCCATCAAGATTCGCTGATTACCATCAATCATACCTTCAATGAATTGGTCAGGTAGTTCAATAGCTTCATTGAGTTTCATTAAGGCGTCAGCAGAAGATATATTGCTCTGTGGAAGCACGTTTTCTATTGTGGATACAATTACCATCCCTCTCTCATCCACGATGATACCTTTGGCTTCGTAGATGCTATCTAGCTGTTTGAGCTGAGTTTCCAAATCATCAAATCGAATGTCTGCCATGATGACGCGATCTTGATAGGTGTAAGTCACACCAATCATAGGTACTTGAGTACTCTTGGTGAAAAACAGATCACTAAAAGATAAACCTGATTTCAATTTCGCTTGTTGATACCAAGGACGAGTCGTTGGGTTGTATTTTTCTTTGATTCCAACACCGTTTGGGAAAGACTCTGAAGGACGAGAAGTGTAAGAACGACCATCATCAAAACCCACTACAATCTTGTCAATACCACCGAGCTTAGCGGCAAAATGCATCAGCGCTTCGTTTGGTACTTGGTATGGGGATTTCATGAACTCTTGTGCAACGGAATTGACCGTATCGATGGTGCGCTGGACGGTGCTTTCAATCTGATTAATTTCTATCGTTAACGAGTGATCAATCTCGTTATAAATCGTTTGGTTTACTTGATCAGTCGCCAAGTTAAGCGTGAACCAGTTCGTAAATGCCAAGGCACTGGAACTGACGATCGCCACCATTAAAATCAATTTTCCTTTAAACCCTAGAGACAATTTTGAATTCATAAAACTCATAATCCATATCAACCTATGTCTATTATTTTTATCCGAATGAAATGGTCATTTTTTAGATATTCGAAGATACGGGAAGCAAAACTTGTTCATGCCGTTCCATCGTCACAACCATCAATTTAATTAATATTGTATGTTTAATTGACTGCACTTTCTGTGAGCAATCTTGACATATCAAAACTGGTTAAAATCACCCTGTGACATAGGTATCATTTATGAGTTTGAACTTTTAACATGATTAGAAAGGAATAATTAACCAATTAAAAATGATCAACTTTCAGATGATTACCTCACAACTTCGCCGATAATGCCTCCACTCAAATTATTCATATCACTTTCGGTCACCTGACTAGGAAAGTGAGCCTTAGGTCACATTTTCACTAACCAACCATTCACTCAAGGCATTCAATCTTAAAATTTATTTGTAATACAATAAGCCTTAAGTTATGGTGTATTTGAATCATAACTTAAGTTCTTTCTGGATGCTTTTGTTCAGTTCAAAGTGATAATTGAAGCAGCCGCTTTAAGGTCATTGAACTCGTTTAACGTAGAAACTGTCGGGGGATCTCGTTATTCGTTTTTTCACTTTCTATTGATCATTTGTTTTTCCAGACGGCTCGTCCGAACATGCCCATACAGTCACCAGCTGTGTGGGTTTTTTTTACTTTCTTTTCAGACCCGATATACGAGCGGTGTTAAGCCATCGCCAACAATCAGTTAAGTGCACTGGTTTAAGCTTGCGAGGAAAAGTGAGTGAGTTGGTGCTAGAAGGCTTTGAATTTACAAATAGATATAGATATAGATATAGATATAGATATAGAAACAAAAATAGGAATTGAGGCAGTAACAAAGTTGAACAGAGTTTTGAGTAGGTGTAGCTGAGGAAGTAGAAGTAGAAGAGTTTAACGAGGGAACAAAGGGTTGGGTATGGCAGATAAAAACGAACCTCGCTGAGGTATCGCCGCCTAAAAAGACAGGCAATACCCTAGCGAGGTCGTACGTCGATTACTTCTCTAGTTTAGCGAAGTAGTCGAAGATTACTGGTACGTCGTTGTTACCCATTCCTGCGTCAACAGCAGCTTGTAGGCTAGTTGCAGTACCTTGAGCAATTAGAGACTCAGTACCTAGCTCTTCACAAAGAGCAAGGAAGTAACCAAGATCTTTGTTAGCGTTAGCAACAGAGAAACCTAGCTTCTCTTCGCCGTCTACTGCGTAGAACTTACAGAATTGCATGAATGGTGAGTTAGATGGACCTGCAGACATGATGTCAAACAGTTGTTGGCCATCAACACCAGCGCGTTGAGCAACAGCGAAAGCTTGAGACATAGTCGCAACAGTCGTCATACCCATGAAGTTGTTTACAAGCTTAGTAACGTGACCAGAACCTAGAGCACCTAGGTGGAATACGTTTTCGCCTTGCTCTTCAAGAACAGGTTTAACTTTGTTGAAAGTTTCCATGTCGCCAGCAGCCATGATGTTCAGAAGACCATCTTTAGCGTGTGCAGGAGTACGGCCTAGAGGTGCGTCGATCATGCCCGCGCCTTTTTCAGCTAGAGCTGCGCCGATTTTCTTAGTAGAAGCAGGGATAGAAGTACCGAAGTCTACTAATACTGCGCCTTCTTTGATGCCAGCTAGAACGCCGTCTTCGCCGTAAACGATTTTTTCAACAACAGCAGAAGTTGTAAGACAAAACTGAACGATATCACTTGCAGCCGCTAGTTCTTTAGCAGAAGTGAATGCAGTCGCATTGCCGCGATCTGTAACGCGAGCAACAGCTTCAGCGCTTAGATCCATTACGTTTACGTGGTAGCCGCGCTTTTGCAGGTTTTCAACCATGTTGCCGCCCATAAGACCTAGGCCAATGAAACCGATTACAGGTTTAGTCATGTTCAAACTCCAAATATAGTATTGTATGATTATATGGTCATTATAATAACTACGTCTTTCTCGTTACGCAATAGTTTTAGGGCATTGATTTAACGGTTAGACGTAAGTTGTGACGGGGGTTCACTTTACGAGAAAATATGGGGCACGCTTTGTACTTACAGGAACTATTTGCCAGTTTAAAAACCGTCTATTGATGAAATAACATACGTTAAATGTCATACGATTAGTAAGCACAAGCTACGCCTTTACCTATGTATAGTTCACGACTCCCCTACTCAGCCAGTGATTAGACTGTTCACGCAGAAGTAAGTCATATCAGTTTTTACGAAAAAGGGGTTGGCGCCCTATTCTTTTAACAGAACGATAAATATAGGTCTCGTATACTACTCCTGCACCTTTCATTAAGCATAGTGGCTAAGTACATACACAGTCTTTGTGTGTATCAACTTCCAGGTTTAGCCCTCGATCTACTGACTTGGCATCGAGAAGCGATTGATTTCTCAGCCAATTAGTTTCGTTTCAACCTGATGGGGTTCCCAACTTTGCCAACTAATACAATTTAACTGAGTATCCAACTTGCTAGCTAACAAAACAAAAAAACTCCGAGCTTTCACTCGGAGTTTTTAGTATCTAGCTTCTGTTGCTTCAGCGAATTACAGTTCGATTGAAACCGTTTCACCATCAACATTTAGCATTAGCGTGTTGCCTTCAAGCTTGTGAGACACTTCAACTTGCTCGCCTTCGTTCTTATTAGGAACAAGAAGCGTAAGGATGTTGTGCTCTTTTGATGGCTTGAATTCCACTTCAACGTGACGGTGGATTTCAAGATCTTTGAACTCGTATGGGTCAACTTCGCCAAAACCTTCAACGTTCTTAACTGACGTGATGTTATCAGCAGACTCGTTGATGAAGTTTACGTCTAGGTGCGCAACTTCGCCACGGATAGTGAAAGACTTGTCTGCCACGTCGTTTGCGAAAGTTGTGTGCATTAGCCAAGTCATGTCTTTCTCTTCAGAAAGCGTTGCCTTGTCTTGCATTACGAATACTTTACCTTGAACAAACCAGACCTTACGCTTGTAAGATTCAATTTCAGGAACGAAGTACTTGTAAGATGCCGTTGCATCACCCTCAACCATCTTCACATCAGATTCAGTGTCGAAATCAGAGATGTTGCCGCCCGCTTCGATACAGAAGCGATCTTGGTGGTTTTCGTAGCCCGTGTTCTTGTTCTCGCCGTACTGACCTTTACCGCCAAATAGTGGAAGGTTCTTAGAGAACGTTTGACGACGCCATTTAGTGTGCATATCAACACCGAAACCACCGTAGTAGCCAGTGATTGACGCTAGCGTTTCACCGAATGCATGCAACGTGAATGCGTTTTGGTCACCGTGAGAGTGGCTGATTGAGCCAAACGGAGAACATTTGAATACCATGTGAATATGGTTATCACGCTCAGTCATCTTGTTGTGGAATGCAGCCCAACCCGTGATTGGGAATACTTTCAACAGTGGGTCATTCGATGGTGCTTTCTCTTCAGGTGCATCCCAAAGGAAGTTAAAGCGAAGATCATCGTAACCGAAGTCCCACCAACCGAAGTTGTAGAATTTTGTGTGCGCTTCAGTATCACGGCCTTTCAGTTGGTTGTAGTACCAAACATACTCAGGCTTCTGGTTAACACCTGCGTAGTGCTTAATGTTGTAAGCCAGTTTTAGACCTGGGAAATCACCGATTGAAGACTGGTCACAGAAGCTCGCGCGCTTAGAGTGAACAGGCATGCAGTAAAGCGGGAAATCACCTGTGTTTTCGTAGAATGTTTTGTTGAACATGTCTACGCCACAGTATGCTTTCAATAGATCGAATGCTTCGCCTAGGAATGCAGTTTGTGTGTTCCAGTAGTCCGGACCTTCAGCCCAACCGCCGTCTACACCGCCCCATGGTGGGTAGTGTACTGCGTAGTATTCTAGAGCGTATGCAATGTACTCGCCTGCTTTCGGGTGATCGTGGTAAAGCGCGATACACGTTGGGATGATAGCAGAAGAGATAGAACGAACACCGTGGCTGTTCAGTGGGTTGTTCAATAGATCAACCGTCACTTTCAGGTGGTGCATGATTTCGTCTAGACGCTCAATCAAAGCATCTTGAACTTGCTGACGTTCTTCATCTGTAAAGTAACCGTGTAGCCAGTCGTAACCCCAAGCCATAGCCGCGATAACACGGAAAGCTGCTTCATCGTTATAGCCACGAGAAGTCACGCCTTCTGGATCGTACGTAGACAGTTTTAGAGTCCAAGCTTTTGCTTTAGCAATTAGCGCTTCGTCTTCTTTCACAACACCAGCAATTGCTAGGTTACGTGTCGCGTTCAGTGCCATTTGGCAATCAACGTACATTTGACGCCAGTAAGGACGCCATAGAGAAGCTTTACCTACCGTCTCAGCTGGGTACGCTTGAGGCTCTTCGAAAGGAGCAGTCTCAAGGAACTTAACTGTCGAGTTGTTATAGAAATCATCAAACATGCAGTGAGCTTCATCAGCTTTCACTTTCGCTTTGAATTCTTCTAACTGATCTGCTTGAACAAGAAGACGTGGACGTGCTTCGCTCAAGTTGTCTAGGAATGATAGGTCGAAGTCACGTGTTTGGACTTCGATAGGGAGTAGGTCTACAAGATTACCTGCTGAAGTATCATTCTCCAGCTTCATCTTCCTGATTGCATCAAGAGATTTTTGGTCGCTCATTCTAACTCACTTATTTTTCAAGTTGATTGAAAGGAATTAGCAATAATATACGTCTTATTGTAGGACAATTGAATCTATTTCGGTTCGATTGAACCATTTTGTACAGTTTTCGTGATTTAGGTCAGATATCTTCCACCTGACAGTTTTTCCGTTTCGCAGAACAAAAAATGCGACGCCCTTTCGAGTCGTCGCATTCTATTATAAACGTTTTCTCTATATTAGCTTTCGGTTACTGCTTTCGCTTGCTTGCCGCCGTCATCGACCGCTTTAACCAATAGCACACCAACACCACCAACAATCACACCACAAAGGATAAAGACTAGACGTCCCCACATTGGGTTAGTAAGTAGAGCCATTAGCATGATACCGACACCCGCTACCGCAATCAGTTTACCAAGCATTTCACGCTGTTTGTTATCCAGTACTTTCTGTTCTGCTGACTCCGCAACTAATGGAGTAGACAGGTTACCGAAGAACTTATCAACGTCTGCTTGACGCTTCTCAGTTAATGGCTTGTAGAACAGAGTTGATAGGATGAAGAAACCACCTGTCAGCGTAATGTGAGCAATCAGACCGATAGCAACCTTAACATCAGACCATTCACGGCTTGTTAGCTCTTCTAGACCGAAGATTGAAGAGACCATTTCAGCGTTAACAACGAAACCCACGTAGTAAGAAACAAAACCACCAACCACTAGCGTACCCCAACCAGCCCAGTCCGGAGTCTTCTTAATAAAGAAGCCAAGGAATGCAGGAATTGTCATTGGGAAGCCGATCAGTGCGCCTACATACATCATGGTATCGAACAGGCTCAAACCTTTAAGCGAGTTGATGAACTGTGCAATAAGGATGATAGCAATACCAAACACGGCAGAAGTAATCTTAGAAACCGTTACTAGTTCTTTTTCGCTAGCCGTACCTTTACGAACGATTGGTTCATAGAAGTTCTTAACAAAGATACCCGAGTTACGGTTTAGACCAGAATCCATTGAAGACATTGTCGCTGCAAACATCGCCGCAACTAGAAGGCCAACCATACCTGCTGGCATGTACTCTTGTACGAAGTATAGGTAGGCAAAGTCACCCGCTTTCTTACCTGCATCTGGGTAAGCTGCTGCTAGGTCGACACCTTGACCTGCAATGTACCAAGAAGGCATGAACCAGATAAATACACCACAAAGCATTAGCACACACGCTAGTAGCGCTGCTTTCTTCGCGTTCTTTGAGTCTTTAGCCGCTAGGTAACGGTAAGAGTTAAGCATGTTGTTAGTAATAGAGAACTGCTTCACGAAGATGAAGAATGCCCAAATGCTGAAGATGCTTAAGTAGTTAATGTTGTTACCAGAAAGGAAAGAACCGCCTTCCGCTACAGGGAAGTTATTCACGATTTCACCAACACCGCCACCTTGAACAACAGCAACAACAGCACATGTCACGGTTACTGCCATGATGATAACCATCTGCATAAAGTCAGATGCAATTACCGCCCATGAACCACCCGTTACAGACATTGCCAATACAACCAAACCGGTAATCCAGATAGTTGCTGTCATGTCGAAACCGAAGATACCAGAAGCGATGATTGCTAGTGCGTTTAACCATACACCGGCAGAAACAACACTGTTTGGCATTGAAGACCAAGTGAACACTTGTTCGTTAGTCGCACCGAAACGCATACGAATTGCTTCGATTACCGTTACTACACGTAGTTGACGGAACTTTGGAGCAAAATATGCGAAGTTCATGAAGTAACCAAATGCGTTGGCTACGAAGATGACCGCTACTGCAAAACCATCGTTATACGCTTTACCTGCCGCACCGGTGAATGTCCATGCACTAAACTGGGTCATAAAGGCGGTTGCACCAACCATCCACCACAACATGTTACCGCCCCCGCGGAAGTAGTCACTGGTGGTACTTGTAAATGTTCTAAACATCCAACCTATCGCAATCAAGAATAGGAAATAAATGCCGACAATAATCGTGTTGAGTTCCATCGTGTATCCTTTGTCCGTTGTATTTTGTTACGAGGACTATAGGAAATCTCAAACTTTATTTGTAGTACAATAATCCAAATAAGTGATGGCGATCTTATTTTGATTGATTAAGTTAATTATATATATGACATAGGATGGAATATGGCCAATCCATTAAGGAAATTACTGGTGTTTGAGATGAAAACTCAAAAAACCAAGACCAAAGAACATCACACCCATTAAAATCAAAGACTTATAAAAAAGCGAGACTTTGCACACTTATTAACAAATACAACCAAACACATATAAATATAAAATTCTCAAAAATAATAAAAGCCAAATCTGAGCTAAATCCCCCTCATTTATCACACAATAAACCAGTGTTTTTATCTATTGAGAGTGGACAATTTCATTAGAATTCAACTTAAATTAATCCATATTGAAGCGGCATATCCTGTTCAAACGATGGCGGATTAAAAATATACAAAAATGAAAAATCATGGATGACGCATAATTATTTGGGGGGAGCTCGAGTGTCTAAAACGAATATCGAGCGTAATATTATTTTTATTTTGATGGTAAAGAGAACGACCGCTAGGCGTATACAAGAAGGAACTGACTTAAGAAGGAGTTAAGCGGGGGTGAACCAAAACAGTGCCACACATGGTGCAACACGCTTTCTAAAAAAAAAAAAGGCATGCACTTGGCATACCTTTTTGACTGGTTCAAATGAAGTTGAAAACCGTGTTTAGCTTGCAGTGGCTAAACGGTGGTTAGCATCTTGCAAGTGAGCCGCTGACATTGTACGAGCTTTTTCACTGTCGCCAGCCATAATCGCTTCATAGATTCTACGGTGTTCATTGATACATGTGCTGCCCTCTTCAGAAGAGTGCACGATGAAGTTAACGAACATGGTCGTCAGAATATTGCCGAATGGCAGGTAGAAATCGTTACCTGTTGCATTGAAGATCAAGCTGTGGAAACGAATGTCGATGTTTGTCCAACTTTCTTGGTCAAATACTTCAGCAGCATCCACTTCTACCATCTTCTGGAAGATCTCTGAAAGCTCGATACGTTGCTCAGCAGTCGCAAATTTTGCAGCTAATGCACACGCTTCAGGTTCAATCGCACGGCGAAGGCCTAAAAACTGAGAACAGAATTGGTCTATGTCGGTTAGACCATCCATCCATTCAATCAGTTGAGGATCAAGAAAGTTCCAGTATGCGCGATCCACTACACGAGTACCGATTTTCGGGCGGGACTCTAACAGGCCTTTAGAAGTCAGTAGTTTAACTGCTTCACGAAGTGCCGTACGGCTGATACCAAACTGTTCACACAGCGCCATTTCACCAGGAATAATAGAACCTTGTGGCAGTTCACCAGACAAGATTCCACGAGCGATTTCACGCGCTACTTGCACGTGCAGGCTGCGCTTCGAGCCCGAGATTGAATTAAAAGTGCTAACCATAAGTTCACTTATTTTATATGTTATGTTTATGTATTATTTAAGGATCACTATAACAGGATTTCAACCTAGCGCCAATTGAGTAAATTAGCAACGAGTCGCGTTCTATTAATTTACTCAATGAATCAAACACTTATAAAGCATCTAACTCCACACAGCTAGAAACATTATGTTACACCATTCATAAATCCGTCATTAAAACGCATCGGTTCTGTCATCCTCGATTTCTATACTCCCTTCCCAAAAAATCACTCAATTGGACTGAAATAATGAAACCGACAAAAACAAATCTCACGCTTAAGAGCGCTATTACTGCTGCGCTGATTTTTTCTGGTTCTGCATTAGCAATGGATACACGATACGAAGACCGCTCTGGTAACTTGGTCGCCGATGTACCTCAAGATGAATCACAATGGGTGGATCCAAACACGCTAATTTTTGCTTACACGCCAGTTGAAGATCCAGCAGTATACGCTGATGTGTGGAGCGAGTTTTTGAGCCACCTTGAAAAAACAACGGAAAAAACGGTTCGTTTCTTCCCTGTTCAAAATAACGCAGCTCAAATTGAAGCAATGCGTTCAGGTCGTCTGCATATCGCAGGTTTCAACACAGGTTCAACGCCACTAGCAGTTAACTGTGCTGGCTTTGCTCCATTCACCATGATGGCGGCTGAAGATGGCTCTTTCGGTTACGAAATGGAAATCATCACGCACCCAAGTTCAGGCATCGAAAAGGTTGAAGACCTAAAAGGCAAAAACCTAGCATTCACATCGCAAACGTCAAACTCTGGTTTCAAAGCCCCTTCTGCGATTCTGGATGCTGAATACCAGCTTCAACCTGAACGTGATTTCAAACCGGCTTTCTCTGGCGCGCACGACAACTCTATTTTGGGTGTGGCACACAAAGATTATGACGCAGCAGCCGTCGCTAACTCAGTATTGAACCGTATGCTTTCACGTGAAGTCGTTAAAGAAGGTCAAATCAAGAGCATCTACAAGTCACAAACCTTCCCAACAACAGCTTACGGCACAGCGCACAACCTAACACCAGAGCTTCAAGAGAAGATTCAAAAAGCGTTCTTCACTTTCGACTGGGAAGGCACAAAGCTTCAAGAAGAATTTGAGCGTAACGGTGAAGCGAAGTTCGTTCCGATCACTTACCAAGAGCACTGGGAAGTGATCCGCACTATCGATACAGCCAATAAAGTCTCTTACACGTGTAGCTAAGTTCAACCGAACTAAAAAGCCAATCACACACCGATAAAACTAACTACAGGTGTAATCGCCTGCAGTTATTCACCACTCTTTCCGGTTTACTTTCCATGCCTGTCTCAGGCGAACTCTTAGTACACCGCTCTTATAGGAATTCTATGTCTACTCTTACCCTTAAAGGGCTTACCAAGCACTACTCCAGTTCTGATAAAGCCCTTACCAACGTTAGCTTGTCGGTCAATGCCGGTGAAGTGGTTGGTTTAATTGGTCCATCTGGTGCGGGTAAATCAACGCTTATCCGTTGTATTAATCGGCTCACCGAGCCCACCAGCGGCGAAGTGATCTTTTCCAATACCAATCTAGAAACGCTGTCTAAGCGACAACTGAGACAATCACGCCGTGAAATCGGGATGATTTTCCAAGAGTACGCGCTGATTGAGCGTTTAACGGTGATGGAAAACGTACTTTCAGGGCGTTTGGGTTACGTGAACTTCAGGCAGAGCTTTACTCGTCGTTTCCCTGAATCGGATATCCAAGCCGCTTATGCGCTACTCGACCGTGTTGGGTTGTTAGAACACGCCAATAAAAGGGCCGATGCTCTGTCGGGTGGTCAGCGTCAACGTGTTGGTATTGCACGTGCACTTGCTCAGAAACCGAAATTACTGTTGATTGATGAACCAACGGCCGCACTTGATCCACGTACAGCGCGCCAAATCATGCGACTGATCAGTGAGATTTGTTCAGAGCAACAGCTCCCTGCCATCATCAATATTCACGATGTTCAATTAGCAAAGCAGTTTGTTGACCGTGTGGTCGGATTAAATGCAGGTTGTGTCGTATTTGATGACAAACCAAACCTGCTCACTGAAGATGTTTTAACGCAAATCTACGGTGAAGAAGACTGGAGTCAACAAGCAGAAGAAGAGGCCGATGACCTCATCATCACGAGCCCTCGCCTGTCTGAGGCAACAATATGACTCAACCATATCCAAATCAAGCTCATCAGCATTTAAAGTCAGCACAACAACATTTAAAGTCAGGAAAACAGAATTCCAAACAATACCCGACACAGTGGACAAAGCCGCCACTGATTTCTAGCCCATGGCTACGCTGGAGCTTAATCATCATTGTCGCAGTTTACTTGTACTTTGCGACTCAATCGGTACACGTCAACTGGACTCGAATTTACGAAGGCAGCGAACGCGGCTGGCAGTTCATTTTGGCTTTCATGAACCCAGATTTTGGTGGACGATGGAACAACATCTCACAAGGTTTGATTGAAAGTTTAACCATGACCCTGACATCGACCGTGGCGGGTGTCCTTCTTTCAATCCCATTCGGATTAGGCGCAGCGAAAAACCTTGCCCCTACGCCTGTTTACTTATTCTGTCGTGCGTTTATTTCGGTTGCGCGTAGCTTACAAGAAATCATCGTAGCGATTCTGTGTGTTGCTCTATTTGGCTTTGGTACGTTTGCGGGCTTTGTCACGCTCACCTTCGCCACCATCGGCTTTCTCGCAAAACTGTTTGCTGATGAAATTGAAGCCATTGACCCAGCACCACTCACCGCAATGCGCGCAACGGGCGCGAGTTGGTTACAACAGGTCAATTACGCGATTCAAGCGCAGGTAATGCCGCGCTTCATCGGACTTTCGATGTACCGACTCGACATCAACTTTCGTGAGTCAGCCGTGATTGGCATTGTTGGCGCAGGTGGTATCGGCGCAACGTTAAACACAGCAATGGACCGTTACGAATACAGTGCAGAAGCCGCTATTCTATTGATTATTATCGTGATTATGATGTTGTGTGAATACCTTTCAACCATCATCCGTAAGCATGTGCAGTAAGGAACGACCAATGAGCACGCTAAATGAAACACCGACAAGCGCCATCAATCGTACCCAATGGCAGCGTTACGACAGTAAACAGAGCCTCATGCTTTGGCTAGGCTGGCTTTGCTTTGTTGCTTTGACAGTATTCGCATGGCAAGTCATGAACAAAGATACGATTTGGTACTTTGTGACTGACTCACCGAATCAACTTGCTGATATATCTTCACGTATGTGGCCGCCGAGATGGAGCTACTTAGATTAACTTTGGAGCCCGTTGTGGGACACCATTAACATCGCGACACTTGGCACACTGTTAGGGATCGTACTCGCGTTTCCAGTAGCGTTCTTAGCGGCACGTAATACAACGCCAAGCATGACGTTTATCAGACCTATCGCGCTGTTCATCATCGCGGCAAGTCGTTCAATTAACTCGTTAATTTGGGCATTGTTATTGGTAGCAATCATCGGCCCAGGCTTGTTGGCCGGTATCATTGCGATAGCGCTACGTTCAATTGGTTTTGTGGCGAAGTTAATGTATGAAGCGATTGAAGAAGTGAATGCAACACAGATGTCTGCAATCCAATCGACTGGAGCTTCTCCGCTGCAGGTATTGAACTACGGTATTCTTCCGCAAGTGATGCCAAGTTTCATCGGCACGAGCTTGTTCCGCTGGGATATCAATATTCGTGAGTCTACCGTCTTAGGTTTGGTGGGCGCTGGCGGTATCGGCTTAAAACTGCAAGAGTCGATGGCAATGCTGGCATGGCCTCAAGTGACTGTCATTTTCTGTGCGATTCTAGTGACGGTCATCTTCTCTGAATGGGTGGCAGCCAAAGCAAGAAAAGCCCTTATCTAAATACTAAAAACAACGTCAAATAGACGGTTAGCTAAGATCAAAGCCTACTCACTGAGTAGGCTTTTCGTTTGTTGAAACGTTCTATTCTGTTTCCTACACGCATAAAAAAACCGAGCAACTCGCAATGAGTTACTCGGTTTGACTTATTCCCGATGTATTCAGTCGTTGTTGGTATCAACGAACGATTTTGCAATCACGACTGAATTCAATGTGACGCTTCGTTCCCGCAAAGCACCACATCAACACAAGCCATCGTTAAATAACTTGCGTGTCAATCATTTACAGTTGAGCAAATGATCCTTCCCACGAGTATGTCTCACCCGCGAACTCAACAGTGTGAGTTGCTTGCTGCGTGTCTTCAGCTTGGTTTGAGATACCGTAGTGGTAAGTGTTACCAGAAGTAGTCTGAATGCGAACAACAGTCCCGACACTGTTATGGCCCACAACAGATACTGATTTAACTAGACCACGAGCGCCTACAGAGGCTTCGATAGACTCGTTAAAGTAACCATGCGTTTCTAGTACAGAAGCAAACACGTGGTTTTGACCAGACTGACGTAAGATGAACGCAGGCTCACTCTTAAGGTTGAAGTCTGGATCGTTAGCACCAGTGCGAGCAAAAATCACTTCGCTGCCCGCATTCGCGCTAGTTACTAGGCTGTAGTAGCTGCTGTCATGTAGCCAGCTTACTAAAGAACCTTCTTCGTTTACTTTGCCTGAAGCCACGTTCCATAGATGTTGGTAACCGTTGTCTTCACCTAGCGGCTTAAGCGTTTTTTCCATGTTGTAATCAAAGTCAGTACGGATGATCTGGCCAGAGTGGTGAACTGGTAGGTCATACTGGTGCTCAGCGTCAGCTTCGATGCGGTACACATCAATTACTAGCGGTTTTTCGAACTCAGGTAGTTCAGCAAGAATCACGCTGCGTTGCATGTCTACGCCAGTGTAGTACTCAGAAATTGTGCCGCTCATACCTTGTAGCGACTGGTCGTCTGCTACGAAGAAGTGCTTCTGACCAAACTTAGACTCAGCCAATGCTGTGTTGAAGTTGTTCTGCGTTTTCTGATCAACCGTTACTGTGTTGTGAGCAACCGTCTGCTTACAGTAAGACTTGTTCTCCGGGATGTAACGACCGCCAAACTTAGGCTCAACGTTTACCCAACGACCGAAGCCGTAATCGTGCAGCACTTCGTGGCCACGGTTGAATACGCTTAGGTGCAAGCCATCGTAGTGACCATGGTCTAGCGCAGAATGGTACTGGTGGTCTGAACCGTGCTGACCAAACCAGATCAACGCCATTGTGTCGTCGTCTTGCACATCACGGTGACGAAGGATGCTTACGCCGCCTTTTTCGCCTTCAGGCCCGTCTGTTACAAACAGGCTACCCCAGTTGAATGGTTTGATGTCGTCTGCTGCATCAACCGCATCAGACAGTGTTTTACCAGAAGCATGAACCCAAACATTTTTTTGGTGATCAGCCATACCAAGCAGAGTTTCAGTCTGCTCGTAACGGTGGTAACACACAGACGTCGCCATGATAACCCCTTCATCGTTGATAGAAATCGTCTTCGATGAATCGTTCAGAGCAGGCAATGTGCCGTCTGGGAATGCAGTTTTGAATACTGAGTAAGACGTTGTCTTGATCACTGAATCGTTAAATTCGTAAATACCGATTTCTGGCTGACGACGTTCAATCGCTTCTGCGAACAGGTAGATTGGACGCAGAGAGAAACGGTGATAGTAAGGACCTTCCATGTAGTAGCCGTCTGGCGAGAACAGTTGGTCAAGTTGCGCTAGGAAACCGCCGCTTACTTTGTCCAATTTCAGGCCGTAAAGTGCTTTATCTACAGACTCTTGATCGTTGATCGCGTAACCACAGATACCTACCGCCGCCACTGCCCATAAGCCGTGGTTGTGTACGATATCGAAGTCGTGTGCGTAAGTAACAACGAACATTTCGATCATTTGCTTCAGAAGATCGTCTTCGATAAGACGCTTCTGCTCTTCAGAGATAGTGTGGTAAATGCAGCTGTACGCACAAGAAGCGTAAAGCATCCACATGTTCTCGTTCAACGTTTGGTGGAACAGCTTACCCGGAGGGTTAGTGTCACGGCTTACGTTGCTTTCCAATGTTGGGTATACCGTTGCGTACGCAGTTAGCATATCAACGATGTAATCACGGTACTTTGTTTCCTCTGTGATCAGGAACAAACGACCCGCAAGATCCATATGGATGTAGTTTTGCTTGTGACGATTGTGCTCGTAACCGCCACCTTCACCGTGACCTGGTACTTCGATGCCAACTTCTGCCATGTACGCGTCAGTTTGTTTAATGTCACGAGTCAGTGCGTTACCTAAAAGGCTATCCTTGCCAAGTTCTTTACGAAGCTCTGCTGCTTCATCAAAGTTAAGTAAAAGTGGTTGATAGCTCATTATTATTTCCCCTGCTTTGCAGTGCTAAGTTCTTCTGAATTTGTTTCTTGTAAAGTTGTCTCTACTGAGTAGAAGCCTGTCCAGCTGTATACTTTGCCGTTCAGTTCTACCTTGTGTTCAGTGTTGTCAGTCGCACCAAGTTGGTTGCTGATCATCACGGTCACATTTGATTTTTCTGTGCTGATTTCGACGACTGAACCTACATTTGTATGCGCGACAACCTTGATGTCTTTCACAACGCCGCGAGCATTGACTGATTGCTCGAACTCTTCGTTGAAGTAACCGTGCGTTTCAAGAACAGAAGCGAACAGTGTTGTTTCGCCCTTGCTACGTAGAATGAAAGCAGGCTCTGAGCGTAGGTTGAAGCTTGGGTCATTCGCGCCAGTGCGAGTAAAGATAACTTCAGCATTGTCGTTAGACGTTGCACCTAACCATGTGTAGTAGGTGTTGTTTTGTAGCCAGCTCACAAGTGCCGTGCCATTCACATCACCGCTTGCTACGTTCCATAGGTGTTGGTAACCGAAGTCACTACCCAGCGTGTTCAACTCTTTATTCGCTTGGTATTCAAAGTTAGTACGAACAATCTGACCGGCATATTGGTGCGAGTAATCGTATTGGTGTTCGCCTTCGCCACCTTTCTCAGAATCTAAGCGGTAAAGATCCAATAGTAGCGGAGATTCCAACTCTTCAAGATTTAGCATGAACACGCTGCGTTGCATGTCAAAACCTTGGTAGTGATCGTTAGCAAACGCACTCATGCCGTTGATTTGCTCGTCTTCTACTTTGAAGAAGTGTGGTAAGCCGTGTACTGCGTCTGCACGTTCAACATCAAAGTTGTTCTGGCATTTTTCATCAATCGTTACTGCGTTGTGAGCAATCGTTTGACGAGCGTAAGATTTGTTTTCGTCTAGGTAGCGGCCGCCAAATTTTGGCTCCACGTTAACCCAACGACAGAAACCGTATTCACGTAGCACTTCTTGACCGCGGTTGAAGAAAGAAATACCCAGCGTATCGAAGTTGCCGTGACCCATGCCGTGTTGACCGTAGTTCATCACTAACTGAGAAACGTCGCCTTTCTTATCCTGCATACGGATAAAGCCTTGCGCGCCGTTGTGACCTTGAGGGCCTTCGTTCAATTCAACACTTGGCCAGAAAGGCATGCCGATTTCTTTCTCAGCAGAAGCTGCTTCGTAGGCTTTAGATAGCTCAAGACCACATGGATGCATCCATACTGCGTCTTGAATCTTCGCCATACCCAGAATATTTTGGTCTACGCCGTTTTCAGACGAGTAATGTTTGCTGTAAACGCTCACTGCAACCTGAACACCCATGTCTGTAATGCCCATTGTGCGAGATGCATCGTTCAGAGCTGGGAACTCACCGTTCGGGTAAGCCGTCGCAAGCATGGCTTGTACTGTGTTACCAATCACGCCGCCTTTGTAGTTGTAGATATCCACTTCAGGCATATGACGGTGGATCACTTCCGCGAATACACAAGTTGGGCGAATCGCGTAACGGTGGTAGTAAGGACCTTCCATGTAGTAGCCAGACGGTGCAAACAGCTGAGAAACTTGCGCTAGGAAGCCGCCAGTGTCGTTACGGTCAATGCCGTACACTGACATTTCAAGGTACTCACGCTTGCCAAGAGCAAGACCACAAATACCGACAGCGGCTACAGCCCAAATACCGTGGTTGTGAATTCGGTCGAAGTCGTGTGCGTATTTAACTGTGAACATTTCTAGCATTGGTTCGAAAATACGAGACTCAATATTGTCGCGTTGTTCTTGTGTCAGGGTTGAAGCAACACAAGAGTAAGCTAAGCTTGAGAACATTAACCAGCAGTGTTCGTTCAGGATTTGGTGGAACAAACGACCTGTAGGGTTAGTGTTTTTCTGTACGTGGTAATCAAACGTTAGGTATTTGTCTGCGTACTCTTCTAGTAATTCTGTAACAAAGTCAGCGTACTTTTGCTCTTTAGTGATCAAGAACATGCGACCAGCTAGATTCATGTACGTGTAATTTTGCTTATGGCGGTTATGTTCGTAACCACCAGCCTCACCATGACCTGGGACATCAATAGGTAAACGCATGAATGCTTCTAGATCTTTCGCGTTCGCTGCAATGGTTTTGCCCATTAAGCTAGAACGGCCCACTTCAAGATGAAGCTGCTCGATTTCTGCTTCAGTCAACAATACTGGTTTAGTCGTCATATTCTTTGTCACCCTCAATAAAGAGTTTATCTGCTTAAACTTTGATTAAATTTTCAAACTTCATATAAAGTAATACAATATGAGCTTTAATTATACCTATTCGTCGCTAAATGATGAGTAGAGTCACACAATTAGCCATAAGTCATTGATGTAGCTTACTAATGGTAAATATTGGCCATTTATTAAGTTGTTGATTTATTTACGCTATATAAAGTATCGCTTGATCGATATCACACAAATTTAGATATATTGTATTACAATTGAACTCATTCCCTTATGATGGATGCAAGTTAAGTAACACTTAAAAGATTTAAACAGATTAGGAGATACACAATGAACTCTTTCTTTATCCTAGATGAAAACCCATGGGAAGAACTTGGTGGCGGCATTAAGCGTAAAATCGTTGCTTACACTGACGATCTAATGGCAGTACACCTATGTTTTGATAAGGGCGCGATTGGCCACCCTCATACTCACGAAATCCATGACCAAATCGGTTACGTAGTTCGTGGCAGCTTCGAAGCTGAGATTGAAGGCGAAAAGAAAGTCCTTAAAGAAGGCGATGCTTACTTCGCTCGTAAACACATGATGCACGGTGCAGTTGCACTAGAGCAAGACAGCATCCTTCTTGATATCTTCAACCCTGCGCGTGAAGATTTCCTAAAATAATAAACAGCGCAACCTCAGTTGCTAAGGTAAGCATATGAAATCATTAAACATCGCGGTCATTGGCGAGTGCATGGTTGAGCTACAAAAGAAACAAGACGGGCTTAAGCAAAGTTTCGGTGGCGACACACTAAATACTGCACTTTACTTGTCTCGCTTAACAAAAGAGCAAGATATCAACACGAGCTACGTAACAGCACTAGGCACTGACCCATTCAGTACCGACATGTTAGAAAAGTGGCAAGCGGAAGGTATCGACACTAGCTTAATTGCTCAGCTTGATCACAAACAACCAGGGCTTTACTACATCGAGACCGATGAAACTGGTGAACGCAGTTTCCACTACTGGCGTAATGATGCTGCAGCAAAATTCATGTTTGACCAGGAAGACACACCTGCTCTACTTGATAAGTTATTCTCTTTTGATGCGGTTTACCTAAGTGGTATTACGCTTGCTATCTTGACAGAGAATGGACGCACGCAGCTATTCAACTTCTTAGACAAATTTAAAGCGCAAGGCGGCCAAGTATTCTTCGACAATAACTTCCGTCCAAAACTTTGGGAAAGCCAACAAGAAGCGATTTCTTGGTACTTGAAGATGCTTAAGTACACAGACACGGCTCTACTGACGTTCGATGACGAGCAAGAGCTGTACGGCGACGAAAGCATTGAACAGTGTATTGCACGTACGTCTGAATCTGGTGTGAAAGAGATCATCATTAAACGTGGTGCTAAAGACTGCCTAGTAGTTGAGAGCCAAAGCGCACAGTACGTTGCTCCAAACCCAGTAGACAACATTGTTGATACTACAGCGGCTGGCGACTCGTTCAGCGCGGGCTTCCTAGCTAAGCGCTTAAGCGGTGGCAATGCACGTGATGCAGCGTTAGCAGGTCATATTGTGGCAGGGACTGTGATTCAGCATCCAGGTGCTATCATTCCTCTAGAAGCGACGCCTGATCTGTCTCTATAATTACGCACTTTAACTATTAATCAAGGGTTTGCTTAGTTGAAAGCAAGCCCACATTTAACGTGAGAAAGAATTCATGACTACATTAAATGAACAACTAGCAAACCTAAAAGTAATTCCTGTAATCGCTATCAACCGTGCTGAAGACGCTATCCCTCTAGGTAAAGCACTTGTTGAAAACGGCATGCCATGTGCAGAAATCACGCTACGTACAGAATGTGCAATCGAAGCGATTCGCATCATGCGTAAAGAATTCCCAGACATGCTAATTGGTTCAGGTACTGTACTGACTAACGAGCAAGTTGACGCATCTATCGAAGCTGGCGTTGATTTCATCGTAAGCCCAGGTTTCAACCCGCGCACTGTTCAATACTGTATCGATAAAGGCGTTGCAATCGTACCGGGTGTTAACAACCCAAGCCTAGTTGAACAAGCAATGGAAATGGGCCTTCGCACGTTGAAGTTCTTCCCTGCTGAACCTTCTGGCGGTACTGGTATGCTTAAAGCACTAACAGCGGTTTACCCTGTTAAATTTATGCCTACTGGTGGCGTAAGCTTGAAGAATGTTGATGAATACCTATCGATCCCTTCTGTACTTGCGTGTGGCGGTACTTGGATGGTTCCAACTAACCTTATCGACGAAGGTAAGTGGGACGAACTAGGCAAGCTTGTTCGTGATGCAGTTGATCACGTTAACGCTTAATCTATTTTAGATTGAGTGATGAAGCCTCACCTCGGTGGGGCTTTTTGTTATCTGGCGTTTATTGCGCTGACTAACCGTAAACACGCTAAATCAACGTTGTGTTTCCCCCACACCCTATCGCCTTTCTCCCTATGGCCTCGTACAGCTCCACGACTAAGACGGGCAAGAACGAGTAATGTAAGGCTTTCAATCTACGTCAGTATGCATCTAACGAAGCGTTACTGGTGTCCCTACTGCCTATCTACCCCCTTTTACCCAGCCCTTTATCCAGCCCTTTATCCAGCAATGTTCCTTTTCGATACGTCGTCAAACATCTCTCATCGCATGCACTGATGGCCACAATAGACAAAGTGCGCCGCAAAATGTGTCCCGTCATCGAGTTTAACGCCCACTCAGTGACAAAAATTCCAAATACGCACCTCTATGATGAATAAATAGCATAGAAAGGCTTCATGGCCGCAGATAAACAGAAAATAGCGAAGTGAAAACAATGAGCTACACTTGAAATCTCAATACAAAAATTTTCAGTATAGGGTTCCAAATTAACGTGAATGTCGTCGCACAACACACCAATTTGTAGCACATTTGTTACGGTTATAATTAAAATCTTATAGATACGGCAAAGTAAGCGCTTTTGTTTATATTGTAATACATATAAACATTTAACCCTCAATTTATTTTAGATCTCAAACAAAATACACTCACATTTAAATTCAATTAAAACAAATACTTATATAACCACGTGTTAGAGGCCGAAAAATCAATGCGACCTAGATCATACTAAAGACATATTGTAGTACAAATAAACCTTGGGACGCGTTAATCTAAGCCCAGTTAATTATGATATTTAAAAGGCTGAAAAGATGACTATTGATACTTTTGTTGTTCTCGCCTACTTCTTCTTTTTAATCGCAATTGGTTGGATGTTCCGTAAGTTCACCACCTCTACAAGCGATTACTTCAGAGGGGGCGGCAAAATGTTGTGGTGGATGGTTGGTGCAACTGCCTTCATGACACAATTTTCAGCATGGACGTTTACAGGTGCCGCAGGACGCGCATTCAATGACGGTTTCGTTATTGTAATCCTATTCTTAGCCAATGCTTTTGGCTACTTCATGAACTATATGTACTTCGCTCCAAAGTTCCGCCAACTTCGTGTGGTAACGGCGATCGAAGCTATTCGTCAGCGCTTTGGTAAAACGTCTGAACAGTTCTTCACATGGGCAGGTATGCCGGATAGCCTTATCTCTGCAGGTATCTGGCTAAACGGTCTAGCTATCTTTGTAGCAGCGGTATTCAATATCCCAATGGAAGCTACCATTGTGGTAACGGGTATGGTTCTAGTATTGATGGCAGTAACGGGCGGCTCTTGGGCGGTTGTTGCTTCTGACTTCATGCAAATGCTTGTAATCATGGCCGTGACAATCACTTGTGCGGTAGCAGCTTACTTCCACGGTGGCGGCTTAACTAACATCGTTGCTAACTTCGACGGTGACTTCATGTTAGGTAACAACCTAAACTACATGAGCGTCTTCATCCTTTGGGTTGTATTCATCTTCGTGAAGCAGTTCGGTGTAATGAACAACAGCATCAACGCTTACCGTTACCTATGTGCAAAAGACAGTGAAAACGCACGTAAAGCGGCGGGCCTAGCATGTATCCTTATGGTTGTTGGTCCACTAATTTGGTTCCTACCACCTTGGTACGTTAGTGCATTCATGCCTGAGTTCGCTGAGCAATACACATCAATGGGCGACAAAGCCGGTGATGCTGCTTACCTAGCATTCGTACAAAACGTAATGCCAGCAGGTATGGTTGGTCTTCTTATGTCAGCAATGTTCGCTGCAACGATGTCTTCTATGGATTCAGGTTTGAACCGTAACGCTGGTATCTTTGTAATGAACTTCTACAGCCCGATTCTTCGTAAAAATGCGACTCAGAAAGAGCTGGTTATTGTAAGTAAGATAACGACTATCATGATGGGTATTTTCATCATTGCGATTGGTCTATTCATTAACTCTCTGCGTCACTTAAGCTTGTTCGATATCGTAATGAACGTAGGTGCGTTGATTGGCTTCCCAATGCTTATCCCTGTCCTACTAGGTATGTGGATTCGTAAGACACCTGACTGGGCTGGTTGGTCTACTCTAGTGGTTGGTGGTTTCGTTTCTTACATCTTCGGTATCTCTCTGCAAGCAGAAGACATCGAGAACCTATTTGGTCTAGAAACAGCGCTTACAGGCCGTGAATGGAGCGACTTGAAAGTAGGTCTTAGCTTAGCTGCTCACGTAGTGTTCACAGGTGGTTACTTCATCATGACTTCTCGCTTCTACAAAGGCCTATCGCCAGAGCGTGAGAAAGAAGTTGACCAACTATTCACTAACTGGAACACGCCGCTTGTAGCGGAAGGTGAAGAGCAACAAAACCTAGATACTAAACAGCGTTCAATGCTTGGTAAGCTTATCAGCACAGCAGGTTTCGGTATCCTAGCAATGGCTCTGATTCCAAACGAACCAACAGGACGCTTGTTGTTCCTACTATGTGGTTCAATGGTACTAACCGTTGGTATCCTATTGGTTAACGCATCTAAAGCTCCGGCTAAGATGAACAACGAGTCAGTTGCCAAATAGCTAAACAGCTAAACAGCTAAATAGCTAAATAGCTAAATAAGCAGCTAACAAGTTAAACCAAAATGAAGCCCATGTTATTCGATAACATGGGCTTTTTGTTTGTCTTCGGTTTATCAAAACGGAATATGAAACGCACCTCGATCAATGCTCACAAACCATAGAAATACCTATCTCCTGCCCTCGTTTCATCTTCTTTTCCAACCTTTCCAATGGTTTGATCTCTTTCTCTGATTGTTTCTGTTACTTTGAATGACAACACAAACACAACAGACAATTACAATGAAAAAAACATCACTATTACTTGCTTCCATTGCTCTGGCACTTTCTGGTGTCGCACACGCTGACCAGCTAGAAGACATTCAAAAATCAGGTACTCTGCGTGTGGGCACTACTGGCGACTACAAGCCTTTCTCTTACTTCGATGGTAAAAGCTACTCTGGCTACGATATCGATGTTGCACAGCACATCGCGGAACAATTAGGCGTTGAATTGAAGATTGTTCGTACCACATGGAAAGATCTACTGACCGACCTAGACGACGATAAGTACGACATCGCGATGGGCGGCATTACGCGTAAAATGCAGCGTCAGTTAAACGCGGAACAAACTCAAGGCTACATGACCTTTGGTAAGTGTTTCTTGGTTGCGAAAGGCACCGCAGAACAGTACGACAGCATTGAGAAAGTGAACCACTCTTCTGTTCGTGTGGGCGTGAACATTGGCGGCACTAACGAGATCTTTGCCGACGCGAACTTGCAGAACGCAAGCTTCACACGCTACGAGAACAACCTCGACGTACCAAAAGCAGTAGCGGAAGGCAAAGTTGATGTGATGGTGACAGAAACCCCTGAAGGTCTGTTCTATCAGGTAACTGACGAACGTCTTGAAGCGGCCCGCTGCGAAACCCCGTTCACCAACAGTCAGTTCGGCTACCTGATTCCTAAAGGTGAACAACGTTTGTTGAACACGGTGAACTTCATTATGGATGAGATGAAATTGAAAGGTGTTGAAGAAGAGTTCCTGATCCACAACTCCCTTAAGTAACTCTTTTCAATTTATACCGTAACAAAAAAGAGGCCAGTAATGCTGGCCTCTTTCGTTATGGTTCAATGGTTCGCTTTAACCGTGAGTTATCACATTCTGCTGTACCAATGCATCCAGAATGTCCGAAGGCATGGTGCTACTTAAGGTTAGCTGTGGCGCAAGGTCTTCAACCACAATCACCTGTTCCGTAGTACCTAAGCCATCCGGGTTGATCGTAAGCTCAATATCATCCCCGTCCACTTTCGCGTCTATTTGTTGTAGCAACGCGGTCATGTCTGGAGATGTATTTTTAAGCTCCGGCAACACTTCTCTCAAGTCAATGCTGTCCCCTTCCGACAAATCAAAGTCGGTAATCGTATCTTCAACACCATCTTCGATGTTAAGCCATACGAACGAGTCCATACCATCACCACCAGTCAGAATGTCTGAGCCTCCGCCGCCAATCAGGGTGTCGTTACCGTCACCGCCAACAAGCGTATCGTCACCTGCGCCACCTTCAAGTCGATCATTCCCTGAACCACCCGTTAAGTCAGTCGCATTAGCACCAGCCAGTAACTGAACATCATCGGTTTCCGAAGCCAAGTTAATATCAACTGCGTTAGACACAATGTTCAAGTTAAGGTCAATCGATGCAGAGGTTGCTGTATCGTTGTTGTCAGTCTCTTCAGAAACCGCCTCGACTTTCAGTGTGTAGTTACCTGGAGTTTGAGAAAGCCCAACCGCTTGCAAGCTTTCAATTGCATCTGCCGTTGCTACCCAAACACCACCGCCAAGATCCGTCACAGAACCCGCAGCACTGGTGATTTGAGCGCCAGCAGGTACATCACTGATATGCAGCGTTAGCTCTTCTGTAATGTCCGTTAAGGCTGCGATAATCCCAACTAAAGGAATGCCACTCGCACTCACAGACTGACTCGCAGTAATGTTTCTCACGTAGTTAGTCGCACTATCGATAGACAGGGTTGGGGCATTCGCCACTGGCGTCACCGCGATGTTGTAAACCACAGGTGCTGTCTCTATCGCAATACCTGAAGGGTTGCCGCTGTCTTTGGCAACAACTTCTAATCCAATGCTATTGGTTGGAGACAGGCTCGCATCAAGGAAAACACCATTTGGACTGGTTGGCGTATCAATCAACGCATTCAGGTCACTCAATGTCCCCACTAAGATGACTGAACCCGTGTTGTTGCCGTTAACAACAACCGTCGTCACTGCTGGAAGTGATACATTCAATGTACCGTAATCCACCGTCAGCGTGACGGTCATCAGATCATCAGAAAATGTATCTACATAATCAGGGTCACTGACATTGATACCACTCAACAGTTGACCAGCATCCTCGTCAATAACCGTAGTGACACTGTCACCATTAACGACCGGTGTATCGTTCACTCCATCGACAATCGCGGTGATCTCCGCTGTATCCGTTAGGAAGTCATTAGCGCCGTTGGTTGTACCATCATCCTCTACGGTATAGGTAAACTTAACGTTGCCGTTGTATTCATCAGCTGCCGTAAATACCCAGTATGGGCCAGTGATCGTAGCATCATCAGCACCACCTACGTTCTCGAAGCGTTGTAGTTGACCTTGGCCTTCATCGAGCGCCAGATTAGTCACGGTAATCGTGTCGTTTTCCGGATCGCTCGTCGCAGCAATTAAATCGCCCTCTTTGATGATCAACTGACCTTCTTCAAGGATGTTGCCTAAGTCGATGTCCGTTGCTACAGGAGCGTCATTCACTTCCGTTACTTCAAGACTAATTTCAGCACTGTCGGTTAGGAAGTCATCCGCGCCATTAGTTGTACCGTCATCAGTAATTGAGTAATTGAATTTAACGTCACCGTTAAAGTCGTTGTCCGCTACAAATAGCCAGAATGGTCCGGTAATCGCCGCGTCATCGGCGCCACCTGCATTTTCAAAGCGGGTTAGTTGGCCTTGTCCCTGAGTCAGAGTTACACCAGTTACTGTTAAGTTGTGGTTTTCTGGGTCAGAGCTTGCTGCAATTAAATCCCCTTCAACAATGACGATTTGACCATCTTCTGCAATCGAACCTAAATCAACGTCTGTCGCGACAGGTGCATCATTCACTTCCGTTACGATGAGGCTAATTTCAGCGCTATCGGTCAAGAAATCATCCACACCATTGGTTGTGCCATCATCGATAATGGAATAGTTGAATTTCACATCACCGTTGAAATCATTATCTGCAACGAACAGCCAGAATGGTCCGGTAATCGCCGCGTTATCGGCGCCACCTGCGTTTTCAAAGCGCGTTAATTGGCCTTGTCCTTGAGTCAGAGTTACACCCGTAACCGTCAGGTTATGGTTTTCAATGTCAGAACTTACTGAAATCAAGTCTCCTTCCACAATCACTATTTGACCATCTTCAGCAATCGAACCTAAATCAACATCAGTTGCCACAGGAGCGTCATTCACTTCCGTTACTTTAATGGTGAAAGTAGTTTGGTTGGTCTGTGCTGTATTCGGATCACCCGCATCAATCAAGCCATTATTACCGCCGTCATCGAGTGTTGCATTAATCGTGACTAAACCACTCTGGTTGAGATAGTTCTGGTCTGGGTCTGGTTTGAAAGTCACGGCTCCATTAGTCAATGCGGTATTGATGTCGGCTTCTTTACCGGTAATCACCAATGAGCCACCAGGTTGCAATACAAACGTCACGTCAGGTGAGCTCGTAAACTCAAACACACCTTGCGCTCCCGGAAGTGTTTGATCGACTTGCAACGTAAGAACATACGGAGCGTCTGGATTATCAAAGTTAGCATCAACGTCGTAGATACTAAAGTTGTCGATAGCAACACTAATGTCTTCCGATGTTTCAATATTCGTTACGTTCACAAAGATCGGTTGATCGTTAATAGGATCAATCACCAGATCAACATCGAAGCTGGTTGGCGTCCCCAAATATTCGGTGTTATCAGCGTCAGTATCCACAGAGCGAACGGTAATCTGCAGCGGGCCATTAATGCCTAATACATTACCCGTATCGCTATTGTGTTCACCTGAATTGAATACGATCTTATCGAGCGACTGTGCAGGAACATCAAGTGTCCAAAGCTGCGTAA
The DNA here is from genome assembly GCF_041467395.1 of Vibrio sp. 10N.247.310.98. Classification (NCBI taxonomy): domain Bacteria; kingdom Pseudomonadati; phylum Pseudomonadota; class Gammaproteobacteria; order Vibrionales; family Vibrionaceae; genus Vibrio; species Vibrio sp. 10N.247.310.98. The sequence continues at coordinate 69,339 of NZ_JBFSUL010000013.1, forward strand.
CTGGATCATAACTAGCCAAGGTTGTGCCGTCTGGATAATAGATAGAGGCATCTTGAGGAACGCCCGCAACTTCTACTCGAAGTGTCTCTGGTGCATTCTCGGTATAAGTGCCGTTGCCCGTTGCAGATAGCTCTTTATCCAAAATCGTCGCATTGATTTCGATATCAATGTTTTGACCTTCGTTACCTGTCACAGAATCTGTTGGATTAGTATCAACATCATCACCCACAGGTACCACATGCAGCTTAAAGCTTGGCAGATTTGATGCTGCAGTAGGCACACCCAACAAAGATTCTTGAGTAAATACGGCAACACCAAATTCAGCCGTACCACTGAAGTCCTTAGGCGGTAAAATCGAAATCTCACTCAAGTCGAACGATAACCCTGATGCTTGAGGTAGTTGAACACTCCACTCACCACCACCATTATTCTTCACCGTGTATGCCGAACCAGCATCTGCACGCATCTGGAAGCCATCAGGTACATCTGTAAACTTAATCGACACAAACTGTTCTGAGCCATCAAGGTCAGTCAGTGCAATCGATACAGGCCCTGTGCCCGACAAAGAAATCAGCTGGTCCTCAGTACCCGTAATCTCGATAACATCAGGATCGCTACCCGGGCCAGTGACAGACACGTCATCCACCACAGGAACGACTTCAAAACTGACATTGGTAGAGAAAGTATCGGTATCAGTCGCGCTGCCAGTTGGCGAAGCTGCATCATTGTATGTAGCAGTATCGGTAATCGTCCCGCTGACATTCACTTGCACCTGATTTACGTCATTATCTGTTGGGTAATTTAACGCCGGTCGGAATAGTACATTATCCAACGCGCCTGCATTAATCTCAGCTTCATTAAAGGTCACCGATGTGCCAAGCGATACCCCTGCGCTGGTATAGAAAGCCCCAACACTCGTGTCATTTAACGTCAGTGTGATAGAGGTGAATTTTTCGTCACCACCTTCAACTCCGCTTACTTGGTCATCAATGGTCGAGCTGAAATCAAGTTGGATATAGGTATCTTCGTAGCCGACTGGATCTTGCCCTGCTTGACCGTCGGTATCGACAAGGTTAAACGAATCGTCAAGCGAACCAACGACAGTAACGTCAATATCTGGGTTACCTTCAACATCAGGAGCAACTTTAATGACTACTTCTGTCACTAGAGTTTTCTCATCCCCCGACAATACGTCTTTAGTTACTATCGTCAACGGCAACCTAAAGTCGCCGGAGTAGTCGGCTGGTAAGTTAAGCAGTAGTCCAGAGAGGTCGGTCGAGACCCCTTGATCGACGGTAGTCTGGAATACATATTTGCCATTAACAAAGTCTAGGTCGCTGCTTCCCGATAAACTAATTGGGAAGGTGACTTCGTTCACCGCTCCTGGATTAATGGTCACACTGTCATCAATAATGATGGTCACTTGATCAGTTGAGTCATCTTCGCCCGAGAAAGTAATTAAACCATTCAATGCCGTCCCCAGATCTAACTGGGTGTCCTCAATCGCATCAACAACACTGTCTGGTGTTATATCAATATCGGCTGCAACCTTAGTACTCCCAGCCACCACTTGAGGGAATGACAGAGTGACTTCTCCGTCCCTACGAGCGGCCGTAGATGACTCAACCTCAGCACCATCACCTCGGTCTATTACCGTGCTAAAGATATCCATCTTGATGTCATTGAACCCTCCTGCCCCGCTGTTTCCTGAAGGAAGAACAAGGCCGTTCGATGCACTGATGCTAAATATGTCTTCATTCGTTACAACCCAGCGCCCATTGCCTTCATAAGCAGCGCCAATAACGAGCAGTTGATTGAGTACAGCATCTGATAGCTCCGAACCGTCCACGTTTGTTAATTCAATAACTAACTGGTCAACTTCTTCGATAGCGGACGAAGCATCTGTTTCTTGATATCGAATGACGAACTCATCCGTAACCGATGTATTATCGCTGTTGGTTGTGAACTTAATCACGCCAGTGTTTGCATCAGCAACTACGGTTGCTAGTGCTCCAGTACCCAGCACATCATCGACGATAAGCTTGTTGCTAGCGTCTTTCGGCTCAACGACTGGACGTACGATAACATCAATCGAGCCCGTGATTGTCGCGGTAGCGATGCCCTGACCAGGATCAGTCGCATCAACATACTCATGATCTCGCTCTTCGATCATGACAACCGTATTAAGCGTAAAGTCGGTGCTCGAGTCTTGTTCAGGTGTGATCTGAATAAAATTATTGTTCAGTGCAATTTGAGTAAACTCTTCTGCCGTCTGTCCACTCTTCGGCGTAATGGTTAAAGTGCCTGCTGAAGCATCGTAAACCCAAGTTACATCGCCATTAACCACAACACTTTCAACATCTGTCGGAATGGCACTGATCACAATAGAAGTGAAATGCTCATCATCATCAATATAATCAGTACCCTCTGGGTGCCAATCAATACTGATCGCCGTATCTTCATCGCCATTAGTGACTGTGCTGTACGTCGCTGAGGTATCGATTCTAGGTTCGACTAACACTCGCACTTCTTGGTCAAACGTAAGCGTATGACCGTCATTCTCAGTCACGATCACTTTACCCTGAATGTGAATGTTCTCTGTTGAAGAATCGACAGGTCTGATGCGGATTCCTGAGGTTTTACCTGCGTCAGTGATGTTCGCTTCGTAGATAGGTTTAGAAAGATCGGGGCTACCACCCGGACCGGTTTCGTAACCGACAAAGTTAAGGTCAATAATGGTACCGTCACCGTCTTCCAGAATAACGCCATCAGGAATACCCGAGAGGATAACGGTTATGGATTCTGAACCATCGTCAGGTAATGGGGTTTGATCTACTGCTGCAGGATCAGGTCTTCTCTCTCCCGACAACACGGTGAAATCAAGCTCGGCGTAGCTGTCTCCATTCTGGCTCTCTTGGATCGTGGTTTGAACACCAGGTGTTGTGCCATCGGTGATTGCTGTCCAAGCCGTACCGTTTGTACCGCCATAAGGAATATCTGCAACCCCTTTAACCTCAACGTTAACCGTTTTAGTTCCTAGGATTTCTTCATCAACTTGTGCCCCTGTAGATAGGTTCGCGGTATCTTTAACCACACCGGTTACGTCAAAGGTAAAATCAACATTGCTGTGTTTAGTCGGAGTAACTTCAATTTTCGCTAAGTCAGCATAAGCAATCTCTTGGTAAACGATGCCATTGATAGTCACGGTGTTGATGGTTACATTGCTATCAGTACTACTAAGCACCGCGCCTTCAGTAATATTGTTAATACGAACGAAGAGTTCTTCAGATCCATCAGTATCAACGGATCCCGTCATGGTGATAACTTCGTCTAACGTGAATGCGTCCTTATTATCAAGAGGACCTAGATAATCAGGATCATCAATGTTGTCTTCGTTGATCCTAATGCGGCTCACACTGAGTTTTCCAGGGTCGGCGTCAGCAGTCACATCAATGATAATGTTTTGTTCTACAGAGCGAGCGGTCGTTTTGTCTACGCCACCATTGGCTGAATCATCGTATTGGTTACGTGTTTCCTCGGTAATTGCCGTTGCTTTGAACTCAATTTGTCCAGAGAAGTTGTCGATTGGGTTAACTACGGTGCTATTGATATCAGCAGATGCGATGATATAAACACCATTAACGGGCGTTAACACATTGCCATTTTGATCAAGTAACTCAAACTTCCCGTCGCCTTCAACTGCTTCAAGTTCATAGGTAATCGTCTCAGTATTACTGTTATCTTGCGATTCAGCATTCAGCTGCAACGTAACATTGTCTTCATCTTCATTCACTTGATACTGATAAGTACTGTTGGCGTCATCCCACGTTGCAATATCCGCTACCGCTTCAATCTCGATTCTGAAGTTTGAGTTAACGGTGTGATCCGTATTGCCATTTTTCTCAATTTCTAGCTCATAACGAACGCGCCCACCAGTTTCATCCGAACTAGCGTGTTGGTCCGGAACAAAGAACAAGTTGTCTATCGTCGCAATAGTTTGTCTTGGCTCATTCGGATTTGGAGCAAAGCTTTGTTCGAGTTGAGGAGGACCAAATATAATGCTCCCATTTGACTCAGGCACTAATTCAATGTAGTCAGCACCATCAAAGTAATAAAAAGTACCTTGATGACTATCACCTCCGTTCGGGCTTTTAATCGTCAACTGGCCAATAGATTCAGCGTTATCTTGGTCATACAGACTAACTTGCAGCGCAACTTGAGCTGGCGCATTAGGCAAACCATTTTGGTTATCTTGAATATTCTCAAGAGCCGGCTCATCGCCTGTTGCATAAGGTATGGTTGAGTCTCTACCCGCATCCTCGAAGGTCGTCACTTTCAGAGCGATTCTTGTAGAGTCCCTATCAGTAATCGTTATATCTAACGGTGTTTCAGAGGTATCTAAATCGCCATCCGTCGCAATCACATTAATCGAAAAATCGATGGTGTCTAGGCCGTCATGATCGAGATAGCCGTTAGCTCTAAATTCAACCTCGCCATTTGAGTTGATACGCAAACGCCCTAGCTCACGGGTGTCCACGCCACCACTACCATCGTCGGTTTGTTCGTACACTCGTACTTGTTGACTACCGCTATTTAAATCGAAACTGCTGCTGTACGGCCCGCTGTTTCCTGTACGGAAAACAATATCTGCACCATTACTGGTAATGCCCTCAATTCGACTCAGTACCGCGCCATCCGCGCCGACATCCGTCGCATTAGCAAACATGTCAACTTTGGAATTACCATAGCCCTGGCCTTCAATTCGTGTGATCGATTGAGTTGTCACCAATGGAACATCATCAGTCACCGTGATTTTCAAATCGATCGCGTTTGATTGGTCTTGATCAAAATCTTCTGCAACAACAGAAAAGTTAAGGTCAATTGCGTTTTCATTCGCGCCATCAGGGTGCTTAAGTGGTTTAAACAATTCAAACTGATAGCTGTTATCCGAGGTATCGAAAATAATCTCAAACACAGCTTCATTACTCGTTGCAGTTTGAGCAACGTAAGTAAATGTTGTGCCGCTTTGTGAAACAGCAAGCCACTCTAAACTTTCTCCGTTGGAGGTTAAGCCAGTCAGAACCAAATCTTCATCAACCAGTTCATACTTCACAACACCATCCGCGCCTTCATCGACAGTGAACAGGCCATTAATAATGGTGTCTTCAGATTGATCGGAACCAATACCAGTAAGATCGTCTTCATCGACAACCGTTTCACCCGTCGGCGCACTCATTACTGGCGCATCGTCTAGCACCTCGATTGGCAATACATATTGGTTAGAATCATCGCCGTCACCATCAACCGCAACGACATCAAATGGAATCGTCAAGGTATTGGAATTCGGGCTTGTTGGATGGTTTAGAGGACCTAGCAACGTAAACGTATAAGAGCCGTCATTCGCTAGCGCGAGCGTGAAGATAGGAGTTCCACTTGTCGTCGTACCTTGATAGGTCGTTGTGTTGGCGGCACCTGTGACTTCTGTAATAGAAATCGCTTCAGTTCCAGAGGTCAATGTCGCTTCAAGCGCAGAGATATTACGCAGTTCGTAAACCTCTACTTGGTCTGCACCTTCTGTGGTAACAAATGCACCTGTTGCTTGAGAAATCGCAGAGCCGAGATCATCTTCATCAACCACAAATGTGCTGGTCGCTGTCGTATCGGTAATGACAGGCACATCATCGGTGATAGTAACGGTCAAAGGTTTCATCACAGAGTCGGTATTGTCTTGGTCGACCGCGATCACTGGCAGAGTGAATACTTGATCGTTGTTGCCTTGCACAGGCAGATGATCGAGCTCTTCCAACAAAGTGAAGGTGTATTCGCCTAGCACTACACTATTAAAAGTGATGGTAAAGATATCCGTTTGAACACCCCCACTCTCAACGAAACCAATATAGGTTCCGCTGTTGGCTGGATCTTCTTTAAGCTGAACCACTAGGCCATCCGATTTCAAATCACCAGACGTGTTGAACTGAGTGGTATCAATACGGAAATAGCTCACATCATCACTTCCCGCTGTGAAAGCAATGGTTTCAGTTTGGCTCACAGGTAAGCTCGGAGATGAACCATCCACGAGATTCGCTTCTTCCAATGCAACCGTTGGTACAGTATCAATTACCGGTGGAGCACCATCTGAAATCGTCAATGTCACGGTCGAAGTAACAATATCACCGTCTTTATCTTCTGATGTCACGGTAATCGTCTTAACGATATCACCACCAGAATGATTCAGGTTTCGATTAGGCTCAAAGCGCACATCACCTTCAAGCGTGATAAACAACGAACCTTCCGTAAATACAAACTCTTGCTCACCAGTGTTGGTTTGCACCAGAGACTCTTCAGGCTGACTACCATAAGTAAATTTGGTTATGGTGGCGCCATCAGCACTTTGCGCAGGCATCACATCAAATGTCGTTGTGGTAGGTGTGCCCGTGCTTGGTTCAGTGATGCTAAGCGCACCAGACTTCATTAACTGGACATCATCGGTGATGGTTACTGAAAGCGGTTTAGACGCTGAAATATCGCCATCGGTGTCTTGCGCGTAAACAGAAAGATCAAAACTCAGATCGTTGCTTCCTAAGCCATCAACGTGATCCAAACGCTCAAGCAGCGTAAAGGTATACTGGCTAGGATTAGTATCATCAAAATCTAGGGTGAATATGATTTTCTCACCACCCGAACCATCCGTCGTAAACGCAATGTAGTCGCCAGAACCCGCAGGCTCCTCACGTAAACTCAATTCAAGGCCATCAGACTTCAACACGCCGTTGGTATTGAACAGCCCAGCTTCAACGACTATTTTTCCAATGTCATCACTGCTCGCTAGCGAGGTGATAGTCTGAGTCACACTGACAGGCGTTCCGCTAGGTGTCGAACCATCCGCAAGTAAGCTTTCCGACAAGCTGACACTTGGCACAACGTTGATTGTTGGTCCATCGCCATCAACAATCGTAAGCGTGACTGTTGATGAAAAGGTATCTTTATCAAAGTCAGAAGACGTAAACACAATCGACTTAACAATGTCGCCCGCAGAATGATCTAGATTTCGGTTTGGTTCGAACCTTACATCACCGCTTAGCGTGACAAACAATGAGCCTTCAGTGAAGGTAAACTCTTGCTCGCCATTGTTAGTTTGATCCAAGGTGATCGCTGAACCGCCACCAAAAGTAAACTGAGTAATGGTCGCCCCATCAGCACTTGGTGTAGGCATTACATCAACAGTAGCAGTGGTTGGTGTGCCAGTATTTGGCTCTGTGATGCTTAACGTGCCATCTTGCATCTGTTGAATGTCATCTTGTATCGTTACCATGACATCGCGTTTAACCGAATCATCACCATCGGTATCAACGGCGTAAACAGGCAGGTTGAAGTTGAGGCTGTTATTAAGATCACCATCAAGGTGATCTAACGCCTCAATCAAAGTGAAGGTGAACTGCCCTTTATTAACGCTATCAAAATCAATGGTGAATACATTAGTTACGTTACCGGCCCCGTCATCAGTAAACCCGATGTAGTCGCCAGGTGAAGCAGGATCTTCTTTTAACTGAACAACAAGACCATTTGATTTGAGTAGGTCGCCAGGATTGAACTCGTTGGTTGCAATTCTAAAGTGGCTTAAATCATCACTACCCACGGTATAAGTGATCGTTTGTGTCGAGCTAACCGCTGAACCACTCGGCATAGAGCCATCAGCAAGACCAACTTCCGATAGGTTAATATCTGGCACTACATCGATAACCGGATCAATTCCGTCTTTGATCGTCAACGTGACATCCGCGGTATCGGTATCGTTATCAAAATCACTGGTCGTCACGACTATCGTTCTCACGATATCGCCAGATGAATGGTCTAGATTTCTACTTGGTTCAAAGCGCACCTCACCTTCAATCGTGATGTACAGTAAGCCATCGGTTACGGTAAAAACTTGTTCTGTAGACACAGTTGGGTCTAACGTAACAGCCGTGCCACCATCGTAGATAAACTGAGTCACTTTCGCGCCATCAGCACTCTGTGTCGGCATAACGTCGATTGTTGGCGTGGTTGGCGTACCTGCTGCTATATCAGCAAGTGAAGGCTCAGTGATACTTAACGCCCCATCTTGAACGCCTTGTACATCATCGGTGATCACCACGGTCATTGGCGACATTGCAGAATCATCACCATCGGTATCAACCGCTAAAACAGGGACATCGAAACTTAGAGTATTGTTTTGTAATCCATCTGTATGGTCTAACGCTTCAAGCAGTGTGAACGTATATTGCCCTAGATTGGTTGTCGAGAAACTGATCGTGAAGACGTTGGTTTCGACGTTAGAACCGTCCTTGACGAAGCCAATGTAATTACCAGAATTCGCTGGCTGCTCTTTAATCTCAACCTCTAATCCATTCGACTTCAAAGCCCCCGAAGTATTGAACTGAGCAGGGTCAATTCTGAAATAACTAACATCGTCACTACCCTCTGAGTAGGTAATAACTTGAGTCATCGCCACTGGATTGCCGGTTGGCGAAGAACCATCAGCGAGATCCACTTCTGAGAGCGTAATTCCAGGGACCAAATCGATCGTTGGAAGATCACCATCGGTAATCTTCAATGTCACGGTAGATGAGACGATATCACCATCAAGGTCAGTAGATGTAACAACAATCGTCTTAGTAATATCACCACTCGTGTGATCTTGATTTCGCACAGGCTCGAATCGTATCTCACCTTCTGTGGTAATAAATACAGAACCTTCAGTGAACACAAACTCTTGCTCGCCATTCACATTGAGATCAAGGCTTTCTGCACTGTTTCCATCAAACACAAATGAAGTGATTTTTGCTCCATCTGCGCTCTGATTTGGCATCACGTCCAGAGTATTCGATGTTTCGACGACTCCAGCAGGCTCACGACTGGTTATTGTGCCGCCTTGCATCAACTGCACATCATCACCAATAGTCACGCCAAGCTGAGAGACTAACGAATCGTCGCCGTCACTATCCACCGCATACACAGGCAGATCAAAACTCAGGTCGTTGTTGCCACGTGCATCTTGATGATCCAAGGCTTCGATTAAGGTAAAGGTGTATTCACCTAAGGTTGTCCCAGAAAAACTCAACGTAAATACTGTGGTTACCGCATTCGACGAGCTGGTTGTAAATCCGATGTAGTTGCCCGACCCTTGCGGATCTTCACGTAATTCAACAGCTAAACCATTCGATGTGAGTGCATCATTGGTATTGAACTCTGTTGGTTCAAGGCGGAAGCGGACCACATCATCACTTTGATTAGTGAAGGTGATGGTTTCGGTTTGACTTACCGCACTGCCACTTGGGGCTGAACCATCCGTCAGGTTCGTTTCAGATAAGCTAACCGTTGGAATAACATCAATGGTTGGTATATCACCATCGGTGATCGTTAACGTAACGGTTGACGTGACTGAGTCTTTGTCGAAATCGCTTGAGGTCACCACTATCGACTTAACAATATCGCCGGCCGTATGGTCAAGATCTCGATTAGGCTCAAAGCGAACTTCACCTTCGAGGGTAATGTACAGTTTGCCTTCTGCGAAGATAAACTGCTGTTCGCCTGCAATATTTTGATCGAGGGTGTTTACGACGCCATCATAAGTGAACTGAGTGATGGTCGCGCCGTCAGCACTTTGGTTTGGCATGACATCAAAAGTAGCCGTGGTCGGTGTACCAGCCGCTAAATCAGCGACGGTCGGCTCGGTAATATTGAGCGCACCACCTTGCATGATTTGAACATCATCATCAATCGTTACATTAAGCTGCGATACCAGTGAATCATCACCATCACTGTCTACCGCATAAACAGGCAGATCAAAGCTCAGATCATTGTTCGCTAGGCCAGCAACATGGTCTAGCGCTTCAAGTAGAGTGAAAGTGTATTCACCTAACGTGGCTGAAGAGAAGCTAATGGTAAGCACGGGGACTTCAGCGCTCGAACCGTTGGTAATAAAGCCTATGTAAGTGCCCGGATTAGCAGAATCTTCTTTTATCTCGACCGCAAACCCATTCGATTTCAGTACACCACCGACATTAAACTCAGTTGGTTCAATGCGGAAACTCGTCACATCATCACTTTGGTTAGTGAAAGTAATCGTCTCGGTTTGACTTACTGCGCTACCGCTCGGGCTAGAGCCATCGCTAAGGTTAGTTTCAGATAGAGTAACGCTTGGCACGGCATCGATGGTTGGGATATCACCATCGGTAATCGTCAGCGTAACCGTTGCTGTCACGGGATCGTTATCGAAGTCACTTGAAGTCACCACAATCGACTTCACGATGTCTTCGCTCGTTGTGTGGTCTAAATTACGATTTGGCTCAAAACGCACTTCACCTTGAAGAGTAATGAATAACTCTCCTTCCGTGAAGCTGAACTTTTGCTCGCCATTGTCAGTTTGATCAAGTGTTCGAAGTTGACCATCGTAGGTGAACTGAATGATTGTCGCGCCGTCAGCACTTTGCGTTGGCATCACATCGATGGTATTGGTCGTTACAGTACCACCAGCCAAATCAGCAACATTCGGTTCAACGATATCTAATGTGCCGTTTTGCATGATTTGGACATCATCACCGAGAGTCACATTGAGTTGAGACACCAGTGAATCATCACCATCTTTATCAACAGCGTAAACCGGCAGGTCAAAGCTTAGGTTGTTATTTCCTAGCCCATCAACGTGATCTAACGCTTCCAACAGTGTGAAGGTGTATTGACCGATATTGGTATCCGAAAAACTAATCGTGAACACGTTCGTTTCAACATTAGGCGCCGTCGTCACAAAGCCGATGTAGCCACCCGGCGTACTTGGGTCGACTTTCAACTCAACCGTCAGTCCATTCGATTTTAGAAGGCCGCCAATATTGAACTCAGTAGGTTCAATACGGAAACTCGTCACATCATCACTTTGGTTGGTGAAGGTAATCGTCTCAGTTTGACTGACCGCACTGCCGCTTGGAGTAGAGCCATCACTCAGGTTGGATTCAGATAGCGTAACACTTGGTACATTATCAATCGTTGGAATATCGCCATCGGTAATGGTCAGCGTAACCGTTGAGGAAACAAGATCGTTATCAGAATCACTTGAGGTCACCACTATCGATTTAACAATGTCTCCACCTGTGTGGTCGAGATTGCGATTAGGCTCGAAACGCACGTCGCCCTGTAGGGTGATATACAGCGAACCCTCAGGAACATCAAATTTCTGTTCACCCGTATCGCTTTGGTCAAGTGTTAGTACCGCTCCACCATCGTAGGTCAACTGAGTAATGGTCGTTCCATCAGCGCCTTCTTCATCAAGAACATTAACCGTTGTCGTGGTCGGCGTACCTGCCGCTAAATCCGAGACCGTTGGCTCTTCAATATCGAGTGAGCTATTGACCATCACTTGAACGTCATCGGTGATCGTCACCGCCAACGGAGACATCAGAGAGTCGTCACCGTCGCTATCGACGGCGTAAACAGGCAAGTTGAATGTGAGGTCGTTATTGCCTTGAATCGGCGTGTGGTCAATCGCTTCGATAAGCGTAAAGGTGTATTCACCCAAATTAGTACTGCTGAAATCAAGAGTGAAAACGGTAGTTTCAGTATTCGAAATATCAGTCGTGAAACCGATATAATTACCCGAACCTGCAGGTTCTTCTCTAATCTCGATCACCAGACCATCGGACGTGAGAGAATCGCCAACGTTAAATTCACTAGGCTCTAAACGGAATTTCTCAACATCGTCACTTTGGTTGGTGAAAGTGATGGTTTCTGTTTGGCTAACCGCACTGCCGCTTGGTGATGAGCCATCAGCGAGATCCGATTCTTCAAGAGCAACACTCGGAACAGCATCGATAGTAGGGTTATCACCATCAGTAATGGTCAAAGTAACGGTTGATGTCACCGGGTCGTTATCAAAGTCATTCGACGTCACGACTATCGACTTAACAATGTCTTCACTCGCAGAGTGGTCTAGGTTACGGTTTGGCTCGAAACGCATTTCACCTTCAAGGGTGATGAACAAGCGACCTTCTGCGAAGTTAAACTGCTGCTCGCCTGAAATACTTTGATCCAGTGTATTTACGACACCGTCATAATTGAACTGAGTGATGGTCGCGCCATCTGCACTTTGATCGGGCATCACGTCAATGGTGTTGGTTGTTACAGTGCCGTCAGCAAGATTTGGCTCGATGATATCTAACGTACCGTCTTGCATGATTTGAACGTCATCACCAATAGTCACATTAAGCTGAGACACCAATGAGTCATCGCCATCGCTGTCTACCGCATAAACAGGAAGCTCAAAGCTTAAATCGTTTTTATCTAGGCCATCCACATGGTCTAGCGCTTCAAGTAAGGTAAAGGTGTATTCACCTAACGTAGTAGCAGAGAAACTAATGGTGAATACTGGGATTTCAGAGCCAGAAGCGTTGGTAATAAAACCGATGTAAGTGCCCTGAATAGCAGAGTCTTCTTTTATCTCAACCGCAAACCCATTCGATTTCAGTGTCCCATCGACATTGAATTCAGTTGGTTCAATACGAAATTTAGCTACATCATCACTACCAGCAGTAAAGGTAATCGTCTCGGTAGCGCTGACCGCACTTCCACTTGGAGAGGATCCATCAGCAAGGTTGGCTTCTGAGAGAGTAACTGGCGGGATCAAATCAATGATTGGATCTTGACCGTCAGTGATACTTAGCTCAAGTGTTGAAGTGTCAGTGTCTCCATCACCATCTTCAGCTAAAAACGAGAACTGTTTTACAATGGTTTCACTGTTTGTATGGTCAATATCGCGCGCAACTTCAAAACTAAAATCGCCATTTAGTGAGATGGTTACAACACCCTCAGTAAAACTGAATGTTTGAACAGCATCTGGCAGCAAGCTCTGATCTAGTGAGTAATCAACACCATCATAGTTAAAATATTGAATTGTCGAGCCATCAGCGCCTTCGAAGTTGAATAGGTTATACGAAACAACGGTATCGCCGGCTAAAGTTGGTTCCGTGACTGACTCAACTTTATCAACTAGCTCAACAACATCATCTGTGACATTAACGAGAATCTCAGCGGCTTCTGGTGTACTAGAGCCTCCAGACAGTGCAGAACGGTCGCCATCGGCATCAACAGCATAAATTGGCAATGCAAAAGTTAGCAGCGTATCTTCAGCGCCTTGATGTGAAAGGTCTTCATACAGATTAAATTCGTAGCTCCCCAATGAAGGGCTATCAATTTTAACGTCAAAGACCGTAATTCTCGAACCATTGACCTCAACATAACCTTCGTAAGTTCTTACACCGTTGGTTTCATCAATCAACTCAAGTAGCACAGCCTCGCCATTTGAAACCAAGCTGCCACCAGTATTAAATTCTGCAGGTTCAAGTTCATAATGGTCAATGATGTCACTTTCAAAAATGTCCGCGGTGATACTGCCAGTGCCAGACACTGGCGCCGTGCCCTCTTGTGAGCCGCCAACAATACCCGCTTCATCAACATCAATACTGTCAACATTAGTGATAACAGGGCTATCGCCATCAGTAATGGCAATGTTGATCGTATTGGTTACAACATCTTGGTCAAAATCGGTAATCGTGATTGGCAAAGCGAACGTCAGTGAATCGGTACCCACTTGTTCTATCGGATTAGACTGCTCGAATTTATAGGTGCCATCGGTATCTAGAGAGATAGTGAGAACAACCTCACCTCGACCTTGGATGGACAGAGTAATCGTTGTTCCATCGTCAGACAGTCTCGCAAGCGTGTTTTGATTGTCACTGAGCAACCCATCAAACTGGTCGAGTGCACTTGCATCAAATACGACTGATTGAAGATTATCACTACCAATATTGGAGAACGTTCCTTCGATTACCGCGCTGCTAGTTTCAACGTTAGTGATATTGACACTTTCAGCTGAGGGATCTATCCCATCAACCACGGCGACTTGCGCATTGATTGGTGTTGCTAATGGGTTTCCGGCGGAGTCTTCACCTTGAATATCAAAAGTGATGTTAATTTGATCGCCTGTATAAGAAACCTGACCACCGCCAACAGACGGTACATGATCAATCGGTTGAGAAATCGTTGTGGTTAGAGAAAGCTCAATGTTATTGCCAACACTGACGGCATCAATGTCGATACGTAATACTTCGTCGGTACCTTGAACACCAATGATAGAATTAGTCGCCGCGTCATACGTGAAGGTGACGGGCTGGCCACTTGAAGTAATGTCGCTGTTTAATTCACTAAGCAGTGAAGCGAGGGATAGCGTTTCTGGTACGAAAGAGTCAGGAGCGAGAGCTAAACTACCAGCAATAATCGTTTCTGTGGTTGTTATAGATTGGGGATAAGTATTGCCAGATATGGAGCCTTCAGTCAGTGTTTCACTGATTGATTGACCACCTGATGAACGAGTGATAGATCTGAATTCTTCTCTGTCTTCATCAACAGTTTGTTCTGCTAGACCAGCGGTCTCAAAGAAAGTCGATGGATGAGTTTCAGTGTAGTTATAGTCAATCGTCACAAAGCCGGCATTTGCAGAGCCTAGTCCGCCACCAGCCGCTGTTGCCTCTAAGATTTGAGTCGGATCGGCACCACCTAAAATGGCTTCTTGGATAGCAGCAAATTCATCATCAAAATCTCCCGCATCGGCTTGCTGTAAATCAAAATTAACTTCTCCAGCGATCGGAGCATCAGCCCACGCTAAATCTTGATCAACACAGCCAACGCAATTGCTTGCCACCTCAGTGACACCGTTTGGGGTACCTAATACAAGCTCTGCTTGGTTGGCAGTGATAACAATCTCGTTTTCACGAATAATATCTCCAGCTGAAATTTTCCGTGCGCTTCCGTCAGACTTAACTGCAATGACTTCTCCACTCACTACCTCTACAACTGCAGCTTGGCGCGAAACTTCAATACCCATATATCCCCCGAGGTCACAAAATGCTGTATTGCCCAACATCGTGAAAATGATAGTAATAACGGTTTCAGGCTTAAATTATATTCAGAACTTATTCTCTGCATTAACAATCAATTACATAGACTGATGTATGTGATGAGTCAGTTCTGTTTCGCCTGTTTTTTTTATAGTTTACTTAACCTTAAGCCTAGTCTTCATTATCCGAAATGTCATGTCTGTGGGAAGTGACTTCTTTTCACAAATCTAGGCATTCACTTTAGTTTGTTCATGGACTAAGCAAAAGTTTATAGGGTGTTGATTAATATGCAGTAAAACGCACATCTTAATTACACCTCAAATTTTTATAAATATATACAGTAATAAAGTTGATAAATCATTAGGATTTATGGGCGATTGATAGGGTCGATATATACCTAAACCCCAAAGAAGAACTAAATCCCATATTTGAGACAAGGTGCAGCATAAAGCTGATGAGAAACTGTTCAAACACCGTATATGGCGTCAATTACATATACAACAATTAGAGTATTGAATGGGTATGCAGGGACAATGAGTAGAAGTTGCAAATGGATATTTCGAGGTATCCAAAAAAAGCCCACTAAGTTGAACCTTAGTGGGCTTTAAAATCAGTATATAGCGTTACGCTGTTAACAATGACACACTATTATTTAGCAAGGCGATTTGCAGTCCAGACGTAAAGTAGCTCGAGAGCAATCGTCGCACCAGCCAATGCTGTAATCTCGCTTTGGTCATACGCTGGAGAAACCTCTACAACGTCCATACCAACCATGTTGATACCTTGCAAGCCACGGATAATTTTCAGAACTTTATCTGAATTCAAACCGCCGCAAACCGGAGTACCTGTACCCGGAGCAAAAGCAGGATCCAGACAGTCGATATCAAACGTTAGGTAAACTGGCTTATCACTGACAATGCCTTTCACTTGAGCAATGATCTCGTCCACGCTCATGTCGTTCGCTTGCATCGCGTTAATAACGTTAAAGCCGTGTCCTTCCTGCTTGTACTCGGTACGAATACCAATTTGCACAGAATGCTCAGGCGAGATTAAACCTTCATTAGGCGCATGGTAGAACATGGTACCGTGATCGTAACGACTGCCCTGACTGTACGTGTCAGTATGTGCATCGAAGTGAATCAGAGCCATTTCACCGTACTTCTTGCCGTATGCTCTTAGCAAAGGCAATGTAATGAAGTGGTCACCACCTAAACCTAACAGTGTTTTACCACTGTTTAGAATCGCATCAGCGGCTGCTTCTAAACGCTGAGTTAAGTCTTCAGCATCACCGCAATCAAACACAAGATCGCCAGCATCAATCACCGAGGTATGTTCAAATACATTGAAGCCCCAAGGAAACTTTTTACCTTCCCACGCCAAGTTTACCGACGCACGACGAATCGCATCCGGTCCCATACGTGCACCCGGTCGACCAGACGTCGCCATATCTAACGGCGCGCCTAATACAACCACATCAGCATCGTTGTCGATTGGGTTCTGTGCCAAAGGACGACGCATAAACGTCATCGCATTGGAATACAGCGAGTAATCTGGTTTCGTAAATAGATCGTTCATTAAAAATCCTCAAGATAGGTGTAACCCATCAAGCCTTGCTCTAACTCTTCAAGTACGCTTTGCTGTTCTTGAGCTGGTACTTTCGCCGTTACCAATTCTTTGTAGTTCTGACGAATTAGGTCCATATCGATATGAACATAACGCATCATGTCTTCTACTGTGTCGCCTTCGTTGATGTAGTCGATATTCGCTTGACCACTTTCATCAACATTCACCACAACACTGTGCGTATCACCAAATAGGTTATGCATATCACCCAAGATCTCTTGGTATGCGCCTACTAGGAAAAAGCCCATCAGGTAAGGTTCGTCTGGGTTCCATGCTGGAACTGGCAACGTTGTTTCAATGCCCTGGCCGTCAACATACTGATCGATCGTACCGTCAGAATCACATGTGATATCCAGTACTACCGCGCGTCGCTCGTCCGCATTGTCCAAACCACTTAGAGGCAATACAGGGAACACCTGATCGATACCCCAAGCATCTGGCAACGATTGGAACAAAGAGAAGTTCACGAAAAACTTATCAGCCAAACGCTCACTCAACTCATCCAAGATTGGACGGTGGTAGCGGTTCTTAGTACTCATACGAGAGCTAAGTTCATAGTTAATACGCAAAGACATCTGTTCTGCCCAAGCACGGTGCTGAAGGTTCAGCATGCCTGTCGCAAATTGGTTGTGTGCTTCTGCGATATCACTTTGCGTGTCGTTGTAGATCTCAATCAGCGCGCGGTCATCATTACCTGCATCTAACTCCAAGAAGTTCTTCCACATGTTGTTTAGCAACAGTGGTGCGTCTGCTTCTGGCGCAGCCATATCTTCCGGTGAGTAGCTTTCAGTACCAATCACGTTGGTGATCAACACAGCATGGTGCGCAGTCAGTGAGCGACCAGACTCCGAAATAATCACAGGTTGTGGCTGATTGTAGAGTTTACAAATATCCCCTACTGTCATCACGATGTTACGAGCGTACTCAAGCAAGCCGTAATTCATTGAGTTTGAAGATTGGCTACGCGTGCCGTCGTAATCGACTGCCAAGCCACCACCAACATCTAAGAACTTCAGTTGAGCGCCAATATCACGCAGTTCACAGTAGAAACGAGCCGCTTCACTCACGCCATTTCGCACGTCACGAATGTTTGCCATTTGTGAACCTAGGTGGAAGTGCACGAGTTCAAGTACATCCAGCTGGTCTTCGGCTTTCAAGCGTTCGATAACAGTAAGCACTTGTGATGCAGACAAACCGAATTTCGACTTCTCACCACCACTTGCTTGCCATTTACCTGCGCCTTGAGAAGCAAGACGGATACGTAAACCCAAACGAGGTTTCACACCCAGAGCTTTCGCTTCAGAAAGAACAAGATCAAGCTCTGACAGCTTCTCTAGAACGATAAAAACCTTGTGCCCTAGCTTCTCGCCAATCAGTGCAAGGCGGATGTATTCTCTGTCTTTGTAACCGTTACACACGATCACAGAGCTCGCTTTTTGAGCCAGTGCCAATACCGCTAATAGTTCAGGCTTGCTGCCCGCCTCTAAACCAAGCTGCTTCTGCTCTAATTGAGCTTGGCTCGCTAAGATCTCATCAACCACTTCTTTTTGTTGGTTAACTTTAATCGGATAAACAAGTAGGTAACGATTGTCGTACTGATATTCGTCGATCGCTTGGTTAAATGCGTTACAGATATTGTGCACACGTTGATGCACTATTTGAGGAAAACGCACAAGAGCAGGCAAACCAATATTTCGCTGCTCTAACTGTTTTACGATCTGACTTAGCGGAACTTGATGATCGGTTTCGCTCGGTGAAACATACACCTCACCGTTATCATCAATTCCATAAAAACCTTGGCTCCAGTGCTTTACATTATACTCAGCACGGATGCGTTCCAAATTAACCGAATTTTCCAATTCTAGAGACCTCACACTATAGGGCCATCGACAGAAGATACCTCTTTGGAATAGCGAGGTATAACCCAACAAAAAGCGTTCAAAAACGATTTGTTGGCTGCATTAACCGATATTATTAAGAGCGAGTCCAACCATTGATATTTGTGGTGACGATTACGTTTTTTTATCGACAGATCGACTTAAAATGACAGGTAAGGAATTACAAGGTTTTAGGGTAAAAAACAGGCTGAAGCGCATTAAATATAAAGCAATTTCTCACATTAAATTAGGGAGAAAAAATGTGCAGAAACCAAAAGATTTTTAGTAAATTGAGTGAGGTTAAGTCAGAGTTGTGACAAATATAAGCACTTCACAATCCGAACTCTCACTATCACCAACACAGTTTGTACCCCGCGATTCAATACCGATTAACACTTCATTCTTCCAACTAAAAGTCGCTCACTTCAATGTTGCAACCGCTCAATAATTGAACTTTTCTCGCACATATCTTGTATTCGGTTCGATCTTCTTGTAATTTTAACTGACCAACCAATCGGTCAGCTTTCGAATTTAGGGGATACTATGAGCCATAATCTAGACCTTGAACCAAACACGTCGAGCACCAACGACATGGATCAAATGTTCAACCGACAAAAAGATCACTACCGCAATAACGTTAATCCTACGCTTGAGCAGAGAAGAGAAAACCTCTCAGTATTAAAAGCGTTGTTAATGCGCTATCAAGAGCAATTGATTGAGGCAGTATCTGAAGATTATGGCCATCGAGCAAAGCACGACAGCTTGATTGCTGATATCACCCCTTCTCTTCACCAGATCAATTACAGCGTGAAGAACCTTAAGAAGTGGTTGAAGCCATCGCGCCGCAAAGCTGGTTTGATGCTAACGCCAGCAAAGATCACGGTTCATTATCAGCCAGTAGGTGTGGTTGGTATCATCGTGCCTTGGAACTTCCCAGTCATGCTCTCTTTAGGCCCTCTGATCACAGCGTTAGCAGCGGGCAACACGGCGATGCTCAAGATGTCGGAGTTTACTCCAGCGACCAACCGAGTTTTAAAAGCGATGTTGGCCGAAGGCTTTAGTGAAGATCAGGTTGCGATTATCGAAGGCGAAGCTGACGTTTCCGCTAAATTTAGCCAACTGCCGTTTGACCATATCCTTTTCACAGGCTCAACCGCTGTGGGTAAACACGTTATGAGAGCAGCGGCTAACAACTTAACACCAGTTACCTTGGAATTAGGCGGCAAATCTCCAACCATCATTGCCCCTGACTTTGATGTGGCTGACGCTGTTGAACGTATCTTGTTTGCCAAGAGTCTAAACGCTGGCCAGATATGTGTAGCGCCTGATTACATCTTATTGCCGCGAGAAAAATCAGACGAGTTCATCACAGCCTATAAGCGTTATTTCAAGAAGCTTTATAAAGCCGGTATTGAGAGCAAAGACTTAACCTCAGTGATCAACATGCGCCAATACAATCGCTTGAAAGGTGTCATTGAAGACGCACAAGCCAAAGGCGCGGTTATTCACACGGTAACCGAACAAGCACAAGACGATGTAAACCACAGAATGACGCCGCACCTTCTCACCGAAGTGAACGATGAGATGCTCGCGATGCAAGAAGAGCTGTTTGGTCCTGTTTTGCCTATCGTGCCTTATGATTCCATCGAAGAAGCAATCAATTACATCACAGAGAGAGAACGCCCACTGGCTCTGTACCTAATGAGCCATAATAAAGAAACCCAAGACAAGCTTTTATCAGACACGCACTCTGGCGGCGTGTGTATTAATGATTCTTTGGTGCATGTGGCTGCAGAAGACGCACCATTCGGTGGCATCGGCCCTTCAGGCATGGGACACTATCACGGCATTGAGGGCTTCAAGACCCTTAGCCATGCCAAAACCGTTCTAAGTAGAGGAAAAATCAACTTCACCAAGTTAATGCATCCTCCTTACAACAACCCAATCAAGAAACTGATGTTCAAAGTACTCAATAGATGATCACCAAAAGACAAAAAATCCTAGATGCTGCACTCCTGCTCTTCTCTCAACAAGGGCTAGAGGGCACATCTACCGGACAAATAGCGAAAACAGCCGGCGTGGCAAAAGCGACGTTGTTCCACCACTTCGAGAATAAATCTCTATTGATTGATGAACTGTTTCGCGAGCTGAAGCTAGAGCTATTCTCGACCCTTCAACCGCACACTGATGTGGCTGTAGAAGATCGCTACCAAACCTTTAAGTTCATGTGGATCACAGGAATTGAGTGGGCATTAGAGAATCCGGTTGCGATGAAGTTCTTCACCAATGTTCATTTCGACCCAACGACTCAAACTCGAGAAGTGATTGTTTCACAGATGTTCGCATCGCTAGACGAGATCATTTTGAAAGGGCAACAAGATGGTGAATTGATGGTGTTGGACATTAACCTTGTTAGACACTTCATTCATAGCCACTTTCTGATTTGTGCAAACTGGCTGATTGAACAAAGCGAGTCTCCACCAGAGCAAACATCGAAGTACATCAACGATAGCTTTGATATGTGTTGGCGCGCCGTTGGTGGGCAAACCAAGTAGCTTTAGCTTTAAGCCCAAGGCTCTAAGCTCTAAGCTCTAAACCCAAAGATATAAGTTCTAGACTCAACTGATTTCCAATAATGATCACTAAAGCGCCACAAAGGCGCTTTAATTATTTGAACACAATTTAATCACCTCAACATATTGACTCAGAGTACTTTCTTTCAGTACCATCCCACCATCATTTCAAAAGAGAATAACGCCATAATGAAGTACTAACATCCTGACATCCGATTTATTTTTATAAAAATCATTTGGACACTCGGGGTTAGTGGGCGTTACTTCATCATCTATTTTCGCGACAAATCAAGCTCTTAAAGATCCGTTTTTTGACAAACAAACATCTTTAAGATCAGTACCTCAAAGACAGGAACCATCTCAATACCGCTTTCTCTCTTTCATTGGTCATCTATCTAAGTAACGCCTTTGGCGATCTGTTGTTAGCATCCAGCAGGAGCTTGCACAGAAAAGCGCCTCACCCCTTTTACTCGTTTACACGTAAAGGGAGGTATTTCTATGCCGACTATATTAGCCAATAATCTCTCATTCCAACTCGATACTGGTGAGTGGTTATTCAAAAACATCACCTTTAATTTGAGCACTCGCCTCACAGGCCTAGTCGGAAGAAATGGGGCTGGAAAGTCATTGTTACTTTCGTTGCTCGTTGGACAAAAACAGCCCACAACGGGCAGTGTTTCGCGCCAAGGTTCAATCGGCTTTTACTCTCAGTTACCATCAACGCTACTGGATACCAACATCACCATCGCTGACTTCTTAGGACTCACCGAAAAGTTAGAAGCGTTAAGCGCCATAGAACAAGGTAGCTGTGAACTGCAGCACTTCAATATCGTTGGCGATGATTGGGATTTAGAGGCACGTACCCAGCAGTTGCTAGGTACATTAAAGATCACTCGTGATTTGAACACACTTTGTTGCTCTTTGAGTGGTGGGCAACTCGCCCTGTTACAGCTTCATCAGCTATTCGTATCAAATAACGACGGACGCAATTGGCTACTAGAACAATGCCAGTTGTTTGAAGGTAAGGTACTTGTCGTCAGCCATGATCGAAGCTTATTGAGACAAATGGAAGGTATCTACCATCTCAACAGTTTGGGGTTACGTTTCTATAAAGGAAACTACGATGACTACTTCAAACAAATGTCGAATCAGGCCGATGCACTAGATAAACAGATTGCACATCACCAATCCGAAAAGAAACGACTGGAGCGCCAAGCTCAAGCTAATAAGGAAAAAGCACAGCAACGTGAGTCTCAAGGTAATCGACTCAGAAAGTCCGGTAGCCAACCCAAGATATTATTGGATGCGATGAAAGATAAAGCAGGACGAACGCAAGGAGCATCAGCCACTAGTCAAAAGAACTTAAAGGACCAAAACCAACATAAGCTTCAATCTCTTAAAGAACAAAAGGAACAACTAAAACCACAGGCCTTGTATCTACAACAGAGTAATAACAGTAAAAAGAGCTCTTTGTTAACCGTTGAAAACTGCCGCCTTATTTACGGCTCTGGTGCGCCAATCAGTTTCTCTTTATCACAAGGGGAACGGTGTTATCTAACCGGTGCTAACGGGTGTGGAAAGTCGACACTGTTAAAAGCGATTCACGGTCAACACGCCAATTATAAAGGCTCGATTAAGCGCTTAGGGGCGACCGTCTATTTGGATCAACACTTTGGCCTGTTAGACACCAACGATACGATGTTCGATAGTTTAATAACGCATAGCTTTGTATTAACAGAGAGCGACGCGCGAACACTGCTAGCGGGAATTGGATTCAGGCGTGACTCGGTATATCGAAAAGTCGATCACCTCAGTGGTGGCGAGAAAATGAAGCTGGCGATGTTGATCGTCAGCCATAAACAGGATGCCCCACTTCTTTTGCTTGATGAACCAGACAATCACTTGGACATAGACTCGAAGCAAATATTGGCTTCGGCTCTGCGTGAATACCAAGGCGCATTCATCTTGGTCAGTCATGATAGCGATTTTGTTGAGGAGATCGGCGTTAGCCAAAACCATATACAGCTTTAACCTTCGTAAATTCGTTCACTGAGCTTAGTTAGGCGAGTATTCTTCCGGATACTCGCCTTTCTCGGTTGAGACAAGTAAACTACTCGCCTCGAACATCTATTCATAAGGCTAAGGTTTGCATACTCTAGAACAATTAAAATCAGGGCAACTTAAAGGTATTAAGCGTCTAAAACTATCAGAAGGTCTCACAGAGTTCCCTCTAGAAATCATAGAGCTTGCAGATTCTCTTGAGATCCTAGACCTTTCAGGTAATCAGCTGTCAGACCTACCAGCCGAGTTATCAAAGCTAACTAACCTGCGTATTATCTTCGCGTCGAATAACCTGTTTACGCACCTGCCTGATGTTCTAGGGTCACTTCCTAAGCTCGAAATGGTTGGCTTCAAAACCAACCAAATCAAAACCGTTAGCGAACAATCTCTGCCGACTCAACTACGTTGGTTAATCCTGACCGACAATGAGATTGAGGCCCTGCCTAGCTCACTAGGTGAAAGACCGCGACTACAGAAACTGGCATTGGCGGGTAACAAGATTCGCGTGTTACCAGAAAGCATGGAAAACCTATCCAACCTTGAGCTAGTTCGCCTGTCTGCAAACCAGTTGACTGAATTCCCAGAGTTCCTTATCAAGCTACCAAAACTGGCTTGGTTAGCGTTTGCGGGTAACCCGTTTTGCAAACACCCTAGCAGCTTAGATAGCGTGCCTGCGGTTAGCTCTCAAAGCTATTCACTGAATCAAGTACTTGGCCAAGGCGCATCTGGCGTGATCTCGCATGCAAGCTGGCTAAACAGCGACTTCGATTTTCCACAGGAAGTGGCGGTTAAAGTGTTTAAAGGCGAAGTCACCAGTGACGGCTACCCACATGATGAACTGGAAGCGTGCTTGCAGGCTGGACACCATAACAACTTGGTAAAATCTATCGCCCAAGTAGAGGAACAAGATTACCTAGCTTTGGTGATGGAACTCATTCCAAACAGCTACTACAACCTAGGGCTACCACCAACACTCGAGACTTGCACGCGTGATACTTTCCCAGAAGGTTTCGAACTTTCAATTGCTCAAATCAATAGCATTACAGAGCAGATGATTGATGTGTTTGAACACCTTCATGCCAATAAAGTCTCTCATGGTGATCTATACGCTCACAACACTTTAGTGAACGAACAAGGTCAGATGATCTTTGGTGACTTTGGCGCTGCGACTATCTACGGCTACCTAACTGAAGAACATCAACAAGGTATTCGCCGAATTGAAGCACGTGCATTGAAGTACTTTATTGAAGACCTACTGACGATTTGTGCAAAGCAAGATCAAGACAGCGAGCTTTATACTCGATTGGCGAACTTCGAAGCTTAATAGAAGTATTCAGTCAGATTGAAGACAACAAAGCCAACATCACTGTTGGCTTTTTTATATGCTAATTAAACGAACCAGCGTTTAGCTTTCAACTTGAACAAGCTTCAAGTACGAATGCAGCTCTCCGCTCTTATACTCAACCGCAGAGTGAATATTAAGGTCAGCACGAGCCACAACAGCAAACTGGTAGCAGTTCTCACCCTTCAGAATCTCGACGTGTAACAAACCGTCTTTTAGTTGCCACTGCCCTGTTGTTTCAAATCGGTCGAACAAACGATATTCAATCAAAGAACCGTCAGCATTGAAGTGCACTTCAGTGATGTAACCGCCGGGGCAGCTCTTCACCCAAACTCGATTCTCGATATCACTGACCGTAAAGTTACGCCTTGTGTCACGCCACGCTAGAAAGCCTTCGCTATCATAAAGAGCAATGTCGAGATCAGTTCTAGAGATTAACGGCTGCTCATTTTGCTCACGACAATAAAGTTGAAGCAAAATTTGCTGAACTGTTTCGCTCTGTAATTCACTCATTGTGGCTTCCCTTTATCATTGCTCTGCGTTAGACGCAGTATTGATCAACAAATTCTATTTAAAGCGGGCTACACAAGCTCGTAAGAAACCACATACAGTTGAGAGATACCCGGGTAGATATCTTGAATCACGTCTTTCAGTACTTGCAGCGTCATGTTCTCTTGCTGAGCATGGAACTCACCTAAGTCATCAAACAAAATTGGCTCAACGCTGATGATCTTAAGATTACAGAACACACGGTCTTGCTCTAGCGTCGATACTTCCACAACACTGCCTGGCTGGTAGTCTCGCTCAGATTCATCACGAATAGTAATCGTCTTCTTGCCAGATAGGATGTCAGTTTCAAAACGTTCGAAGAACGTCATAGTGGTCGGTGCGGTCATTTATTTCGGTCGCTTTACATTTAAAGGTTAGGTAAATGTTTATATACCAGAATGCGTGTTCAAGCGAATAAAAATTAGGTGCGGGATGCGAGATGCGAGATGCGAGATGCGAGATGCGAGATGCGAGATGCGAGATGCGAGAGAGTATGGCAAAGCCAAATTACAGGCAATAAAAAAGGAGAACCGAAGTTCTCCTTTTCTTAAACCTTTAAGCTAACTCTAAATTATAGAGATGCTTTCGCTTTTTCAACTAGAACAGCAAATGCTGCTTTGTCGAATACTGCGATGTCAGCAAGAATCTTACGGTCGATCTCGATAGATGCTTTCTTTAGGCCATTGATGAAACGGCTGTAAGATAGACCATTTTGACGAGATGCCGCGTTGATACGTGCAATCCAAAGTTGACGGAATTGACGTTTCTTGTTGCGACGGTCACGGTAAGCGTATTGACCAGCTTTGGTAACTGCTTGGAAAGCTACGCGGTAAACACGTGAACGTGCTCCGTAGTAACCTTTAGCTTGTTTTAGAACTTTCTTATGACGTGCACGAGCTTGTACACCACGTTTTACGCGAGGCATTATGCTTCTCCTAAACTAAACGAATTTATAAACTAAAAAGAATTAAGCGTATGGCATCATACGTAGAACTTGAGCAACTTCACATTTAGGAAGGATCGAGTTCGGACGTAGCTGACGCTTGTTCTTAGTAGTACGCTTAGTCAGGATGTGACGTTTACCAGCGTGCTTAAACTTAATACCACCAGCAGTTTTCTGGAAACGCTTAGCAGCACCTTTGTTGGTTTTCATCTTAGGCATGATGAATAACTCCGCATTGTTGAGTTGTTAATAACATAGTAATTAGGGCGAATAAAACCCCGCAACCTGAGGCTGCAGGGTTCAATTACTTGCAAAGCCGTTAATTACTTCTTTTTAGGGGCCAACACCATGATCATCTGGCGACCTTCAATTCTCGTTGGGAAAGATTCGACTACTGCAAATTCTTCAGTATCCGCTTTCAAACGATTAAGAACGTCAACACCGATTTCTTGGTGAGCCATTTCGCGGCCACGGAAGCGAATTGTTACCTTCACTTTGTTGCCGTCTTCTAGGAAACCAGTCAGGTTGCGTAGTTTTACCTGATAGTCTCCAATATCAGTTCCAGGTCGGAATTTAATTTCCTTGATCTGAACCTGCTTTTGCTTCTTCTTCTGCTCTTTCGCAGCTTTGCTCTTCTCGAAGAGGAACTTACCGTAGTCCATCACACGACAAACTGGCGGCTCGGCGTTAGGGCTGATCTCTACAAGATCCATACCAGCTTCATTTGCAGCTTCCATCGCTTCAGCGATTGATACTACACCAACAGCTTCGCCGTCTGCGCCAGTTAGACGCACTTCACGAACGCCACGAATGTCACCGTTTAAACGGTGCTGGTTTTGTTTGGCCGGTTGTTGGCCACGTCTTCCGCCTTTAATAGCTATTCCTCCAGATTGAGCTTACGGCTTGAAACCTCGGCTTGGATGTATGAAATAAAGTCATCCACTTTAAATTTGCCAAGGTCCTTACCTTTACGTGTACGTACTGCAATTTCGCCGGCTTCCATTTCTTGGTCACCACACACAAGCATGAACGGTACACGTTTCAAAGTATGTTCGCGGATTTTAAAGCCAATCTTCTCATTTCTCAAGTCTGCTTTGACTCTAAATCCACTTTTTTGCAGTTTTTTCGTAATTTCTTGTACATATTCAGACTGTTTGTCTGTAATGCCCATTACAACTGCTTGTTCTGGCGCCAACCACGTTGGGAAGAAGCCAGCGTATTCTTCAATAAGAATACCAATGAAGCGTTCTAGTGAACCTAAAATCGCGCGGTGGATCATAACTGGCGTGTGACGCTCGTTATCTTCACCTACGTAAGTAGCACCTAAACGTTCTGGTAATGCAAAATCGAGCTGCACTGTACCACATTGCCAAGCGCGGTCCAAACAATCATGCAAAGTAAATTCAATCTTAGGTCCGTAGAACGCACCCTCGCCTTCTTGAATCTCGTATGCAATGTCCATTGCCTCTAGCGCTTGCTTAAGGTCAGCCTCTGCACGGTCCCACATTTCGTCTGAACCTACACGCTGTTCTGGACGAGTAGATAGCTTAACAACGATGCTTTCGAAGCCGAAAGTTGTGTAAGTATCGTAAACCATTTCAATACAAGCTTTAACTTCTTGTTGAACTTGGTCTTCAGTACAGAATACGTGAGCATCATCTTGAGTGAAGCCACGAACACGCATAATGCCGTGAAGTGCGCCAGACGGCTCGTTACGGTGACATGAGCCGAACTCAGCCATACGTAGCGGTAGATCACGGTAAGATTTCAAACCTTGGTTGAAGATTTGAACGTGACCAGGACAGTTCATTGGCTTGATAGCGTATTCACGGTTCTCTGAAGAAGTAGTGAACATCGCTTCAGCGTACTTATCCCAGTGACCAGAGCGTTCCCAAAGAACACGGTCCATCATTAATGGGCCTTTAACTTCTTGGTAATCGTACTCAGTCAGTTTTTGACGAATAAATACTTCTAGCTCACGGAAGATAGTCCAACCGTTGTGGTGCCAGAACACCATGCCTGGTGCTTCTTGCTGCATGTGGAATAGGTCAAGCGCTTTACCGATTTTACGGTGGTCACGTTTAGCCGCTTCTTCTAGGCGCACAAGGTGAGCTTTAAGTGCCTTCTTGTCGTGGAATGCAGTGCCGTAGATACGTTGAAGCATCTTGTTGTCACTGTTACCACGCCAGTATGCACCCGCTACGTTAAGTAGAGTGAAGTGCTGGCAGAAGCTCATGTTAGGCACGTGTGGACCACGACACATATCGATGTATTCTTCGTGATGGTACAGGCCTGGACGATCGTCTTTAGAAACGTTCTCGTCCAAGATTTCAATCTTGTAAGTCTCGCCGCGAGCTTCGAATGCGTCGCGCGCTTCCTGCCAGCTAACTTTCTTCTTAACAACCTGGTATTTGGTCTTCGCTAGCTCTTTCATGCGCTTTTCGATCTTTTCTAGATCGTCTTGCGTTAGAGAGTGCTCAAGATCGATATCGTAGTAGAAACCGTTATCGATAGTAGGACCGATCGCCATTTTCGCTTCTGGAAAAAGCTGCTTAACCGCGTGGCCTAAAAGGTGAGCACAAGAGTGACGAACGATCTCAAGGCCATCAACTTCATCTTTAGCTGTGATGATTTCTAGGCTTGCATCGTTTTCGATAAGATCACAAGCATCAACACGCTCGCCGTCTACACGACCAGCAATGGTAGCTTTCGCAAGACCAGGACCGATTGATAGGGCAACATCTAGAGTTGATACAGGGTTGTCAAATTGACGCTGACTACCGTCAGGAAGAGTAATAATTGGCATTATTTGTCCTTTACAGTGGTGTTGCACACCAAGCAACACATGAAAATGTTTAATATATGTCTTTCAATCAACGAGTACGCTGATTGGGGATATATGCATAATAAATATACCCACATAGAAGCAAATACAGATGCCCTATTTGTAGGTATCCGAGCATTGTAACGAAATAATATAAAATGACAATGATGCGCTGTGGGTATGGCGCCGAAGCCGCCCCTCTCCCCTGCAGTCAAATTCAGGCAATTCGCACGCCTATCGTGTTATAGACGCAATAAGTCTTCTTGCATAGGATTGATGAAGCGAAACAAAAGAGGTAAATGTAGGGTATTGATATTCTGAGCCTCAACCATTCTTTTTACTCTGAACAAAAATATAGACTCATAAGAGTAATTTTTGGGAGTATTTTCGTCAGTGGTTTGGCAAATGACTTATTGGCAGGGAACACTATTTGGGGCTGTAATACATCTAACCTAGAGATTAAATTTAGCCCCGATGCGGCTTTGTTGCGTAATTCAATGGAACTAAATCAAGAACCTACGATCTGATCAGCT